>CAYZTN010000019.1:0-19962 GCA_964481385.1 uncultured Clostridium sp.
TTTTTATATTATTTTTTAGACTTTTTCAGCAGTCCCGAAACGTCCCAAATGACAGGGTATGACAGGGTATGACAGGCTATGACAGGCTATAACAATCAGTAGCAGTAGCAATAGTTATGTTGCGTTTTGTATTGATATTTTATCTGCTTGAATATCAAATTCTTCTTCTATTATATCCTCGATTATTGCTATTTGTGTATCTGTAAGTTTTTCCGCCCCCTCTACCATTATGTTTATATTTTCCCCTGTTGGCACTATCACTATGTTTTTTATACCTTTAGATTTAATAAGGCTTTCAACTATATTTATTAAATGTTTTTTTTCAACCATGTCGTCTAATTTTTCTTGGTATTTTTCTTTCACCGAATTATTTTGTTCGCTAGATATAACCTCTTTATATGTCTCTTCTAATTCTGAAAACATGTTATCTCGTTGTTCTTTAAATGTGGACAGGCTCCCTTGAGAATAGCTTTTGTTATTATACATATTTTGACTGTTTGTATTACCTGCGTTTTTTACTGTTTCTGTATATATGTTTACACCATTACTTGCACTATTTGCTTCATCGCTGTTATATAAAAATACATCTGAACCAGATACATGTACTGTTTGGCCTAAGTTTTTTTCTCTTTCTGGGTCATATTTGTAGTTTATATACCCTGCTATCATAACCATAAAAGATAAACTGAGTAATGCTAACTGACTTCTCTTTATAATTTTCAAATAAATCTCTCCTTACTTTTCAAATACACTTATTTTGTATAACGGTATGCCAGTAATTGAGGAAACTGCCTCTTTAATCTTAGTTACATTGTCTCCATTTGTTGCTCCCTTTGCTACAATTATTGCACCAGTAGCCGTTGCAAGTTCTGTGCTTTCTACGATAGGGGTCTTACCTTGACTCCCATCTTTATATGCCACGCTTTTTTCTGTAACTGATGTAATACTAGTTCTGCCGTCAGACTTTTCTTCGTCAGTATTTTCTTTAATATCATATACTGGAATGATTTTATCTGTAGTAGAATAATTTATCATGACACTAACTTCGCTTACTCCACTTATTTCTCCTAATATTTTTTCTAGCTTTTCTTCCGTTGTATAAGTGGTGTCTATGCTTACGTTATTACTGCTTGCCTCTAATGCTTCTCCTGTATTTTTATCTTCTAAGCAATAGCTCGCTACAAAAAGTAGTACGGCAAGCAAGCACAAGCCAAGTATTAGATTTTGTGTCTTTTTATCATTATCTAATATATGCTTTATTTTGCTAATATATTTCTCCATTCTACTCTCCTCCAACTACAATTTTTAACATATCTGACGGTATTTCGTAGTCAGATATAATCTTATCTAATACAAGTTTTACTAAATTTACTTCTCCCTCAGTTATATATACAACTACCTCTTTAACATGATACTTTTCATCTAGCTCTACTACTACGTTTTTCACTTCAGTTATACTTTTTAATTTATTAGAAAAGCTAGTATATAACTCTTGCTCTAAGTTTTCTTTTACTCTACTAATTATTGTGGTATTCATATATTTACTAAAGTCTACGTCACTATTTTCATTAGCCGCAGCTGTATTATTTGAAATAGCAAGCAAGGCTTGGTCTAACACTTCTTCTAGCTTATCACTTTTTAAAACGTTAAATATTGGTGAAATTATTGTAATAACTATAAGTAAAGATATAAATCCGGAAACGTATTTCTTAAGCTTTGTATTTGGTAAAAATAACTCTAAAACTATACCAAAAATTGCTACATATAATATACTTGTTATATATTCTTTAAAATTCAAACATACCACCTCTATTACTTCATTCTACTATTTTAGATACAATTGACATCATTGTCGCAATTGAGATTATAAACGTGACACTTGTACTTATAGCTACGCCAAGCATTGTTTTAAACACACTGGAAAATTTATCTAACATAGTTACTACTTGCTTATCTGCGTTTATACTTTCTGCAATAGCGGTTACAATGCTTGTTACAAGTGCTGTAATACCAATTCTAATTAACGGTGATATAACAACCATTACCAGTACAATTAGTGCTACAACTCCTGCAGTTTTAGATATAAGCTCAGTTGCTCCCATTACAAACTCAACGCTGTCTGATACAAATTTTCCAACAACAGGTATTACGCTAGACACTGCAGTCTGAGTCGCTTTTATTGTTATATCATCCACGCTAGTAGATACCGTAGTACCAAGAGACACTACTCCTAAAAATATAGTAAGAAATATCGTATTTATCCACAAAGCAGTTTTGTTACACATGCTTCCTAGTTTTTCAAAATTTATCTTGTCAGATAAACATGTTACAATGTTAAACACAATAGACACTGTAAGTAACGGAATAACAATCGAGTTTACACTAAAGCAAATTAGTTGCACTATAAAAAGAATAAGTGGCTGTATAATTCCTACTGTTGTTATAGCGCCAGTAAGTATTAACATAGACATTAAAAACGGCGACACTATTTGTACAATATTACTTTGTACATTAACTATATCTTTTACCAAAGTTACGTACTCGCTATATACACTCAAAAGATATAATATAACTACAAATACAGTAAACATATTTGCAACTTTTGAAATAGTTCCGTCTTTATCTAATTCTAGTGCTTTTAATGCACTTACTGTCACTACAAATACAAGTATAAGCAAAACCTGCTTTACGCTTGGTATTAAAGCTTCTTTAATAATTCCTACAATCTTTTTAAATATGCTCTCATACTCTAGGCCTTCTCCTGCGAGTAAGTTTTCAGATATATCTTTTAGGTCTAAATCTTCTGTATATTTATTTAATTCATCAATAATGTTATTTAACTGTACATCTTGTGAGATATCTTCTGTGCTTGTAGCAAACATTGTGTTTAATGGAATTAAAAGTGTTAAAACTAAAATTATACCAACTTTTACTACACATCTCATAATATCCCCACTATTTGACTAATAACTTCTGTTAAAACAGGTAAAGTAAGTGTTACTATCATAACTTTTCCTGCCATTTCTAGTTTTGTTCCCAAAGCACACTCGCCTGCGTCCACACATAGATTTTTACCAAATTCTATTAAATACGTTATTCCAGATATTTTTAGTATGAGAGATAGATATTTTGTTTCTACACTTGAGAGACTTGCTAGATTATTTAATGCTGAAAATATTCCGTCAATATTTTTCACTACATAAATCATTACAATTACGCCAGAAATTATTGAAATCATTGTTGCTATACTTTTATTTTGCTCTTTTACTATTACTACTAATATAACAGCAGTAAGGCAAAATGCACAAACTTTAACTATATTCATTTTTCACCATCACAAGTTAAATATGTTTCTTACAGAATTAAATAACTCGCTTATCTTAGTTATAACTAACATTAATACAATAATTAGACCTGTTATTGTTATCATCATGGCTTGGTCCTCTCGTCCAGCTTTAGATAACACTTGATTTAAAACCGCTACCAATATTCCAATTCCCGCTATTTTAAATAATAAATCTACTTCCAATGTTTTTCCCCCTATATTACAACTATAGCAAACATCAAGCCGGTAACTAAACCTATTGTCCTATATAGCTTGCTGTTTTTTGTCTTCTCTGCTCCTGCTTCCTTTTCTAAATCTTGTATAATATCTATTGTGTTGTTAAGTATTCCAAGCTGAGAATCTACATCTGTAGTACCTAATGAAAGTATAGCGTTTGTTATAACTTGCTTATCATATGGTAAAAGACAGGTAATGCTACCTATTTCGCTTGTAACTACCATATCTGAATAAGTATTATCTAAAATAGCTGTTGAAATACTTCCTAGTACATCTTTTAATATAGTCTTAAAATCTTGCCTAGAAGCCTCTATCGCATTTGGCACGGTACTTAAGTTGTATTTTATATCATTACTAACTCTCCTAAATAGCACAAGGCTTTCTCTTAACACTTGCTCTCTTTGTTCATATTTTCTGGCTCTTTTTAGCCCTATAAGAGTTGGTATTATAACTACTAAAACAACTAAACATATCTTTATAACCATTTTTACACACTCTCCTTACACTCTTAACACTTTAGATATCTTCCCAATTTGGTCAGATAAATATATAACTAAATTAAATACTTTTTTGTCTATCATTTCTTGCAAGTCGTATGGTAAAGGTACACTTTCACTTCCGTGTGCAGTTGCAATTACCTTTACACCACATAAGCACGCCACGTTCACTGCTTGTAAATCACTTGCACCACCAATTTCGTCAGTTGCAATAACATCTAGTCCCATGCTTCTTACCATAAAATTTATACCATCTGCTTTAGAAATGCCCGACATGACATCTGTCCTTTCACCTAAATTCATAGTAGGAATTCCTTGATACACATTAGCTATTTCATACCTTTCGTCTACCACACCCACATTTTTACCTGCGTTACTTAGTTTTCTAATAACATCTCTTAGCATTGTAGTTTTTCCTTTACCTGGCGGAGAAATTATTAAAGTATTTAATACATCTCCTGCGTTATATATTTTGTCTATAACACAAGCACTACAGTCTAGTACCTCATGTGCCACACGTATATTCATTGATGAAATATTTTTTATATTCCTAATAACTCCATTTTCTTCTACAACCTCTCCTGTAATTCCAATTCTATTTCCGCCTGGAGCCGTTACATAACCAGAATTTATACTGTTTTGAATTGTGTAAATTGAATTTGTTGATACTCTTTTTAACACATCTTGCAAATTATCTTTTGTTATATCGTAGTCTAAAGTGTATTCTTTATCTATACACCTAATTCTTAACTTTTGGCCTACCCTTAACCTTAATTCTATAGCACTTTTTAAAATACCTTTAGGTATAATTCTTGACACTTGCTCTGGTAATATTTTAATTATATCTTCCATAACTTATCACCTGTAAGACTAGATATATATTACAATACTTGTACATAAGAAAAATGTAATAATATATACAGATATCTTGAAAGAAAAGGTGTGTATTGTCGAAAAAATTATGAAGAAATTTTACAGAATTTTTTTATAATTTTTGCATATTGAGCCTTGACTTTTAGCATAATATATAGTATATTATTAATTGCGTGGCGGCGTAGCTTAGTTGGCTAGAGCGTACGGTTCATACCCGTAAGGTCATTGGTTCGATCCCAATCGCCGCTACCAAAATAAAAACTAAAGGCACTCGGAGCACTTTGCCTTTAGTTTTTTCTTTGTCTTAATACATATAGTGTTATAGTGTCATTTAAAAACGTCCCAAATGACACTAACTGACACTGTTTAATTGTTTCAGCAATATAAAAACGAGGCTTACACCTCGTTTTTACTAAACAACCATTCCACCGTTTGGGCTAATTACTTGGCCAGTTATATATCTTGCACCATCTCCGGCAAGGAACATTACAAGCTCTGCAACTTCCTCTGGTCTACCAAATCTTTCCATTGGTATCATAGACTTAGTCAATGCTAAATTTTCCATTGAATAGTTTTTTCTCAACATATCCGTATTTATTGCCCCTGGAGCTACAGCGTTAACTGTAATATTACTTAAAGCTAACTCTTTAGCAAGAGCTTTGGTAAAGCCTATCACACCAGCCTTAGATGCAGAATATGCTACTTCACAAGAACTTCCAGACATTCCATCAATAGAAGATATGTTTATTATACTTCCGTCTTTTTCTTTAAGCATAGAATACTTTAAAGCAGCTTGCGTTACATTAAATACACCCTTCAGATTAACATTCATGATGTTATCCCAATCTTCTTCTTTAATCTCAGTAAATAATTTTACATCGCATATTCCTGCATTATTTACTAAAACGTCAATCTTTCCAAATTCTTTAACAGCATATTCCATCATACCATTTACTTCGTCACGATTAGAAATATCCGCTTTAAACATCTCAACTATACCATCACAATTTTCCAAATCTTCAACTATATCTTTTGCAGATTGGACAGAATTGTTATAATTTAAAATTACATTGTACCCAGCTTTAGCAAAAGCATAAACAATAGCTTTGCCTATACCTCGAGAACCACCTGTTACTAATACCGTTTTCATATCAGTTGCTCTCCCACATCAGTGACTTCTTTTTCTTTTACAGTATGGCTCTCTACACTAGGTTTTTCTTCAATATCATCAGGAGACAACACTTGAGCAGAAAGCTTTTCACTCAACTCTGAATTATTACCCCTAGGAGTTTCTGGCGCTTCGTTTACAGGAGTTTCTGGCGCTTCGTTTAAAAGTTGATAACTTTCTTCTCCTCTTTCTCTTATTACTTCAGTCAACTTAGTTGTAGAAACTTTATACTTTTCATATCTTGTTTTAACTGCAAGCAAATTCTTTTTTTCTTCTTCCGTTAAACCTTCCATAGCAGAATCCAATGTCTCGGCTATATTATTATATGACTTATTATCACCTAAATCACATATATTTTTCCAATCAGTTATTTGTTTTGACTCTAATTCACCTAATAATTTTTCATCTTTTATAGAAGCTCTTATCTGTCTATCTAGTTCCTTTCCAAGTTTAGGATACACTTTTTCCGCTTTACTCTTTAAAAAACTAAAAACAGAACTTGTCTTAATATTTAACTTATCAAAATTCTCTTTATTGCCAAGAATGTCCAACATTCTATCAGTATCTTCCACACTTAATGACTTATTCTTCTTCAAATCCTTATATATTCTCTTAAATGCTTGTTTATCTGTTTCTTCTTTATTCTTTTGTTTTTTACCTTTTTCCTCGTCTTTACTAGTTTGCTCTTGTGGTGACTCTACTGATTCATCATATGGTACATAAGTTGCCTTGCCTTTTTTATCTTTTCCTTTTTCTTCTTCAACTTTCTGATTAGCTTTTTCTTTTTTACCTTTTGATACTTCTTTCTTTTCTTCTTCGGCTTCAGGAGCTCTACTATCCTTTTCAGCTGGCACTGCTATATCTTTTTTTGAAAGTTCTATATAATCTTTGTATTTGTCTTTATTCTTTTGAAATTCTGCTGTTAGTTTAGCAAGTTTTTTGTCACGAGATGCAAGCGTATCACCCATACTCTTAATCTTAGTTTCTAAATATGATAAATCTTTTTTCTTTTCTTCTAGTATAAGCTCATCTTCTTCTTTTGCTGCATGCTCCATTTCTTCTACTTCTGATTTTAGTGCTTCATATTCAGCTTTCTTTTCTTCAATCAACTTTGCATATGATTTTTTCTGATTTTCTAACTTCCCAATTTCTTTTTCTGTGTCCACAATGTATTTAGAAATTGCTATTTTAATTTGTCCTTCTAAAGTTGAAACACTTTCCAAATACTTTTCTTTTTGTGCAAGTAATTTTTCTCTAGCATCATGCTCTAAACTAACTTTCTTGTTTGAGGCAACCATATCCTTCTGTACATCGGATAAAGTTCCTAATCCTTCTAAAGCTTCCATAGCTTTAGCTTCTTTGTCATCGTACTCTTTATACTTTCCACTCTTTTCAAATGTTTCCAAGCCACTATCAGTTTTTGCAATTTTCTCCTTATACTTCATTACCGCATCATAAAATGCGTCTGCCTTTTCTATATCTGTATATGTTTTTTTCGTTTCTTCTGCCACTGTTTATTCCCCCTTTTCTTCCTTTTTTGTTTTTTCCAGTATCTCTTCAAGATCCTTAATTTTACCTAAATTATCTTCAACTTTTTTGAAGCTTTCTTCCATCTGTTTCTCTAATTCTTCAACTTTATCCATTTGTTTCCTCCTATACATAAATAACTCTTACTCATATAATATCACAACGAAAATATAAGTCAAGAACTAAGTCCCGATATTTTTCAATTGTTCGCTATATTTTTGGTATATTTCTCTTTTTAATATCTTGTTATCTTCCAATTCTAACTTAGGGTCGGTTATAAG
Organism: uncultured Clostridium sp.; assembly: GCA_964481385.1. GTDB lineage: Bacteria > Bacillota > Clostridia > TANB77 > CAG-465 > UMGS1649. The sequence goes on from CAYZTN010000019.1 coordinate 7,909, forward strand.
TATTTGTTTCGCACAATCTGTAGCTTGTTTTAGTATTGTAACATCTTTTAATAAATCTGCCAATTTGAATTCAGGCAAGCCATGTTGTCTTATTCCAAAAAAGTCTCCTGGGCCACGAAGCTCTAAATCTTTTCTTGCAATTTCGAAACCGTCATTAGATTTTGCCATTATATTTAACCTTTCTCTAGCGTCTTTTCCCTTATTCTTAGACTTTAATACACAAAAGGACTCAAACTCTGACCTTCCAACTCTTCCACGTAACTGGTGAAGTGTGGCAAGCCCAAATCTATCTGCGTCTTCAATTACCATAAGTGTAGCATTAGGTACATTTACACCTACCTCTATTACCGTAGTAGAAATAATTACTTGAATTTTCCCCTCTTTAAACTCCGCCATTACCTCGTCTTTTTCTTTATTCTTCATTTTACCATTTAAGAACCCTACACTGTAATCTTTAAACACATTATCTCTATATTCTTCATATAAAGACTTAGCATCTTTTAAATCTAATTCCTCGTTTTCCTCTATTAGTGGACACACAACATATACTTGGTGGCCTTTATCCACCTCTTTTTTTATAAAATTATCTATGCGCTCGTTATATGACTCGTCCACAACATATGTCTTTATCTTTTTCCTGTTTGGTGGAAGTTCGTCTATAATAGTCATATCCAAATCAGAATATAACATTAAAGCAAGGGTTCTTGGAATTGGAGTTGCACTCATAACAATAACGTCTGGTGATGCCCCTTTATTAGATAACTTCACTCTTTGTTTTACACCAAACCTATGTTGTTCATCCGTTACAATAAGTCCTAAATTTTTAAATACAACATTATCTTCTATTATAGAATGTGTACCTATTAACATATCTATCTTGCCAGACTCTAAATCTGAAAGTATTCTTTTTTTCTCCTTTGCAGTAGTGTTGCCGGTTAGTACTTCAACAGTTAGTCCTAGCTTGTCACAATATTTTTTCAGTTCATTTTTATGTTGCACAGCAAGAATCGTAGTAGGTGCCATAAGAGCAGCTTGAAATCCATTTTTAACCGCAATATACATAGCTATTGCAGCAACTATTGTTTTACCGCTTCCAACATCACCTTGAACTAATCTATTCATTGTTTTACTGCTTGCCATGTCACTTGTAATCTCAGCTAATGCACGTTTTTGAGCACCAGTTAATTCAAAAGGTAAAAGGCCTAAAAATTCGTCATAAGACGTATCAGTAAACTTTATTCCTTCATTTACCTGTACATTTCTATATTTAATGCTTTGAAGTGCAAGTTGAAGTAAAAAGAGTTCCTCAAATATAATTCGTTTTCTTGCAGCTTCAATATCTTCAAAACTCTTCGGAAAATGTATCTGCTTTATAGCTTTATCTATACTAATTAAACCATTTTCTTTTTGAATACTTGCTGGTAATGTCTCAGTATATTTTATACCTTCTAAAAACGCATTTTTTTCTAGTGCATATATGTAATTATTCGTAATACCAGCAGTTAAACTATACTGAGGAAAAATTCCAAACAAAGTATTTACATTGCTCGCTAAAACTATTATTGGATTTTGAACCTCAAAATGTCCATTTATGTATTCTGTTTTGCCATAAAAAGCATATTCCTCTTCAAGTTTTAGCTTGTCTAATATGTAATTTTGATTAAATATAGTAATTTGTACCTCAGAAGTACCATCACTTACATAAAAATATACTATATTTAAAGATTTCCTTATTCTTCTTGAATTAATTCTGCCGACAATTTTACCTTTAAATATCACTGACTCACCATGAACAAAGTCAGCTATATTTTTTATGTTTCTTCTATCTTCATAACTTCTTGGAAAATGTTCCACCAAATCTCTATATTTAAATATTCCCAATTTTTCTAACTTTTTAGCTTTAACCGGACCTACACCTTTTAAGTATTGTATATCTTTTTCTAAAGTTTCCAAATATATCACCAAAAAAAGTATAACACCTGCAAATGAATTTGTCAACGAAAGTTTAAACATTTGTTCTTACAATCATGCTACTTCGCAAACCTCTTTATATATTCATCAAAATTTACTTTACCCCTCAAACCAAAGCTTATCTCAATAGCCCTTTTAAGTTTATCTAAAGTCTCTTTATCCAATCTTCCAACCTTTTCTTTAAGTCTACTTTTATCCAACGTTCTTATTTGTTCGGCAAGAATAACAGAGTCCTTTTCCAAACCATACTTGCTACCATCAATCTCCAAATGAGTAGGCATTTTTATCTTCTCTTTTGAAGTTATAGCTATACCAATAATTGTTGGACTATAACGGTTTCCTACATCATTTTGAATTACAACTATTGGACGCACTCCTGCCTGCTCACTTCCAACAACTGGACTTAAATCTGCATAAAATATATCCCCTCGTCTTACTCTCATTTTTTCACTCCTTGTTTTCAAACTTAGTATATACTATGCAATTTATGACATTTTTGTCTTTACCAAGCACATACATTGTACAAGGAATACCTGTTTTTTTATCTAACTCAAATTGAATCTCCGAAAAATAACTATCACTTAAAAGTGTATTTATGCAATTCTCATCTTTTGCCTTACCACAAGCAAACAAATATACATTAAACTTATCTTCTTTTTCATACATTTCAAAACTACAGTCACACGTGTTTTTATGCTCTTTTACACTAGCATATACTTTAGCTATACTTGAATAACTGAGCTTACTTTCCGAAATACTGGTTGTGTCAAAAGCCAAAGTGTTCTTTTGGCCATCGTTTTTTATTGTAACAGTGTTTCCATTTATACTAACCTCAGTTGTGTGACCAAGGCTGTCTAAATATTTAAAAGTATGTACTTCGTGAAAAAATTCCTCTTTAACGAAATATGCATTTACATTTTTATTAGATACCACTGTTAAATCATATTCAGCATAATATGGTGTCACACGCAAAACATCATCTGACGTAATCCTCTTTCCTAAAGAGATATGTTGTATTTTGCTATTTAGACTAAATACTCCAACTAAAACTAAAACACACACACAAATATATGTCCACTTAGATTTAAATATACTTTTAACACTAATTCCAACAAACATAAAAACACCCAATCACATTTTATGATTTGAGTGTTTATATAATTACTTTGTCATGGAGTCATGGTTTCATGCTGTCATTGGGGACGTTTCTATTTGACACTATCAAATTCTAATTTGCTTTATATCAATAATAAACAGTGTCAAATATAAACGTCCGGGATTGCTGAAAAAGTGAATTTATGGTAAACTTAAAATCTAAAAAACATTGATTTAAATGTTTAATATTTTTAAAATATCGACTTTTTCAGTGCTCCCTAAACGTCCCCAATGACAGCATCCCCAATGACAGTATGACACTCTCGCCTCAAACAGCACTGTTTGCTCCAATCTTTACATAGTAAGCTTTCCACCAGGAGTATTTAATATAATTAGTACTTGTTCTTCGTCACTTGTTGTAGCATTTATATATACCAAATACTCTCTTTCTTCGACTTTCCCTTTAAATTCATACACCAGCACTTCTTCATTTAAATCATTTGGAATTATAGCAAGTCCAGAACTTTGAACTTCAACAAATTTATTTAGTACGCCTCGTGCCTCTCTCTCACTTATCTTAGGTGTAAAGTTTGTTCTTTCATGGTGATTAAATATATATCCTGCACATTCAACAGAGCATACTTCTCCTGTATCCTCAGCTATCTTTACCTTAATCAAATCTGTATAAATAACTACATTATCTATTATTGGTGCATAGTTTATAGTTATCATATTCTCTTGTTCAATTGTATATGTTGCTTCCATATTTTCTACTCCAATTTGCTTTAGATAATTTTTACCAATCTCTTTTGCTTGTTCGTCAGATATTTTCTTTTCATTAACGCTTCTATCTTGTACCATAAGATATAAAAATCCACCTTTTTTAGTTATCTGTATCGTTATTTCATTACCAACCTTTTCTAGCAACACTTTAAAAACGTATAACTCTATTTTACCTTTTAGTTCACCTACATATTCTATATTATATATGTCTACTGGTTCTAAGTTATTTGCTAAATACTTTTCCCTAACACACAATACCGCCTTTTCTTTTGCTTCAGAACTTGTAATATCTCTCATATTTTGAACAAGCTTAGGTGTGCTACTTTCAAGATGGCTAGAATACGCACCATCATAAATTAACCCTTCATATTCAGTAAAATTATTCTTAATATCTTCTACTCCACTTACTAAAATATTTTTGCTATTTTCTAATTTATCAGAAGAAACTTTAGCTACCTCGTCCCATTTAATACTACCTTTTGTAATCTCATCATATATATTATCTAACGCGTCCATCACAACTATCATACTTTCATTTATGCTAGCTAACACATCATAATCTTTATCTTCCAACTCATTTGATGCCAACTTCTTTATACCATACTTACTGAAATCTGCTACTTGAGTTAGAAATTTAGATACATTATTCATGCTATCTTGATTTACAGGAAGTGAACTCAGTGCTTCTTTTGCCAAATTAGTCTGGCTTAAAATCTCAACAAAAGAAGATATTTGCTCTGGCTTAGTCGTTGTAACTCTTAACTTTTCTATATACACCTCTGCGTTTTTCACATTCCCTATCATGTTATATAACGTCCTATTATTTGTATCACTATTTGTCTGACGACTTCTGCCATATACATTTGCCATTTGAAGCCCAAAAAGCATAGTTATACCAAACACAGAGAAAGCTATAACAGATAAACGTTTCTTTCCTATTTTCTCTTTTATTTCATTTACTTTAATTTCAAATTTTTCTAGCATATATTACTCCTCTATAGCAAACCTGTGATTTCCAATAGTAGTAACAGTTTTAAGCGAGAAAAGCCATTTGCTTTTAGTATATCTTGGGTCATAAAAATACAAACAACCATTTGTAGGGTCACTACCGTTCATTGCTTCCCTTGCTGCTTTGTAAATTGTTGCTTTATCTTCAAACGGCTTATCTATCTGCCCATCAGTAACACAAGTAAACTGTCCTTTTTGGTAAACTACACCTGCAATGGTATTTGGAAACTCCGCAGATTTTACCCTATTCATTATAACGGCACCAACTGCTACTTGCCCAAGATACGGCTCTCCTCTAGCCTCGCCGTTTATAACACGCGCAAGCAAATCTAGCATATCGTCAGTATTTTCTGTATCACTATTTTTACTTTTCGTTGAACTTTGCTTTGTACTTATAGAGCTTTCGTCTGTCGCTGTTGCATACAAACTATTAAAAAAACTAAAGTCAATTTCTTCATAATTTGTACTAATACCTAAACAAATTGTTAAAGTTGCTAATAAAAAAACAAGACATATGTATTTATTTATATTTTTCATACATATATCTTGCGCAATTTAAATTTAATTATACATTACAGGCGAGAGTGTCATTTGGGACGTTTCGGGACTGCTGAAAAAGTGAATTTATGGTAAACTTAAAATCTAAAAACCATTGATTTAAATGTTTAATATTTTTAAAATATCGACTTTTTCAGTGCTCCCGGACGTTTCTATTTGACATTATTTCTTATATAACTTTCTTACTCTTTCTCTGTTAACCTCAAGTTCTTTTGCAATTTCTCTTAAAGAAACATTGCAATTCTCCCTTAAAGTTACAATCAATTCGCTTAATTTTTTACTATCTTTTTTAATTTCATTAAGCTTTATATTGTTTTTTAACAAAAAACTTTCTACAACATTTTTATTTACTCCTTTAACATCTTCATCTATATCCGCAAAAACATAGTCTACAATTTCACATGTTGGCATTTCTTTATAATCTGAATAAGGATATTCTTTAGGCTCACTACAAATTCCTGCTACTACAGGATTATTATATATATATCTTATGCAATTATACATATGTTTTTCGTCCATAATTGCTTCCGCTTTGTACCTTCCTCTAAATACATACCCAACTCTGTTATATTTATTGTTATAATATCTACCATACTTCATACTTAGTTTTTGCATATATTTACCTAATTCTTTCGTATCTTCTGCTTTAAGTAACATATGTACGTGATTATTCATTATACAATACGCTATAATTTCTATATTGTACTGCTCACTTAATTTACTCATAACACTTAAATACCACTGGATATCTTCTGAATTATTAAAAATATACTCTTTGTTAATACCTTGCGTCATTACATGAAACAAGCTTGCTTTTAAATTTGCTCTTGAAATTCTTGGCATAAAACCCTCCTTAGAAAAAATGAATTAAAATAATTTGAAATAATTTTTATTACCAATGCTACATGTTTTAGTAGCATCCGTAATATAATAATGAAAGAATAGTGTCATTTGAAAACGTCCCAAATGACACTTTCGCCTCAAAAGACACTTTGCCTTAAAAGACACTTTGCCTTAAAAGACACTAAAAACTAATTCCTTGATAAGAAATATCTTGATTAGATTTTACACTATCTTCCTGCTTTTTTATACTATAGTATTCGTTTACTATATCCTTTGCAACATTTGCTGCATTTAGACCGCTTCCACCATGTTCTATTACAACAACAATTGCTATTTCTGGATTATCTATTGGTGCATATCCGCCAAACAATGCGTTTGCGGAACCTTTTCCGACTTCTGCGGTACCTGTTTTTCCTGCAACTTCTACGCTGTTTCTGCCGAATACGTAATATGTTCCTCCTCCAGTCTCCATTGAACTACGTTCCATACCAGATAGAACCGTTTCTAGCGTTCCGTCTTTTAATTCTATCTTCGTAGAGTTTACCTTAACACCCGTCTTAGTTTCAATATACTCATTAAGTTCTGTATCTTCTACTGCACTGCTTGTTTCTCCAATACTTTTTATTAGCGTAAGGCGATTTTTAGTTCCGCCATTTGCAAGCGTTGCTATGTAGTTTACAAGCTCAACTGGTGTAAAGGAGTTATATGACTGTCCAATAGCTGCAGATAATGTATCTCCCAAGTACCAATCTACGTCTTGAGTTCCTGCAATTGTTCCTGTTGATTCTGTAAGTTCAATTCCTGTTTTACTACTTAAACCGAACATCATAGCATATTCTACTAATGTTTTTATTCCTACACGTCTTCCCACTTCATAAAAATAGCAATTACAAGATACCTTTATTGCATCTGATACGTTTATATACCCATGCGTTCTGCGGTAATCTGTATATATCCAACATACTGGGTTATAGCTATACGGATAAACACCCGTATCCTCTATAAGCTCTGTAGCTGTAATTTTGCCAGTTTCAAGGCCTGCTATAGCAGATAACATTTTAAATGTAGAACCTGGCGAATATGTTCCTTGTGTTGCTCTATTGAACATAGGAATATTCGGATCATCATTTATTTTCTTCCAATCGCTGTAAGATATTCCAGATATAAACAAATTAGGGTCATATGACGGATAACTTACAAGTGACAGTACTTCTCCTGTATTTACATTGGTTATTACAACCGTTCCTGCACTTGCGTCAGTATACTTACCATTTTTTTCTTTTTGCAATGCTTTAATTTCTTTTTCCAAAGCTTCTTGTGCAATCTTTTGCAACCTATAATCTAGTGTAAGTGTAACGTCTTTTCCACTTACTGCTTGTTCGTACACATACTCATATGTTGCAGTTCCAGATGAATTTATTTCTGTTCTAACTTTACCGTTTTTTCCTTTTAAATAATATTCTAAAAATGACTCCAAGCCCGTTTTTCCAATAATGCTATTTTGTGAATAACCTTCGTCTTTTAAGCTTGCATATTCGTCTGCACTTATTGAGGATACGTAACCTAACACATGTGCTAAGTTTTCTCCATAGCTATAATACCTTTTTGGAGACGCTAAAACAACTACGCCACCTAATTCATTCTTAATCTCTTCTATATATGCCATTGTCTCGTAAGACACGTTATTTGCAAGTGTCACATATGTAAATAACGAATAACTATTTCTTGTTATTTCATACCTTAAGTTAATTATTTTTAACTTTTCTGCTAGGCTTAAGTTCTCTTCTATTTCATATCTTTCGCAAAGTTTTTCTAAAGCTTGTTCAAATGTAACGCTATCTTCAAAGTTATATGTTTTCAAAAACTTTTCTTTAGCACTATCTGAAACAAAGTCAAAACCATCAATGGTCATTGGTAAATTAGATATAACTTTATCTTTATTCTTCTCTATAATATTTGTAACTGTAAGTAAAACTTCATTTAGCTTTTTGTTCGTAATGCTTGTATCATATATAACTACGTCATAACCAATCTTACTACTTGCAAGCACGACACCATTTCTATCATATATGTTACCTCTTGCAGCAACACTTGCAGTTGTTCTTACCATTTTGTTTTGTGAAAGCTCTCTATATTCGCTACCGTTTATTATTTGCAAATTAAAAAGCCTTAGTAAAAAAACAAAGGAGATAACCAAAAGTAACGTTTTAATTACAAGATTTCTGTCGTTAAAAAAGCTTGTTATTTTTTCTTTTAATGTCACTTTTCATTCCTCCTTTTATTCTATTCTTCAGATAAATTCTTAAATATTTTCTTGCACAAAAGTATTAGTGGTATAGCTAAAACTGACTCTTTTAAACACATAAAAAGCGCGCTAAATACATTTTTGAAGTTACCTTGTCCTATACCGTCAAATAGCCAAAATATTATACCAGTGGTAAGTACAGAAATTAGCATAACTACTATTACTAAACCTATACTTTGTTTATTATATAACTTGGAAGTATATATAATTAATGCCATTATACTTAAGTAGGTTACAAGTCCTTTTCCTATGCTATACGTAAACATTACATCAGATAAAAGTCCAATTACAAATACAAATGGAATTGTGATGTTTGGCTTTACCCAAATAGCTAAAGCAACGGTTAACACTAAGAAAAGATTTACTTTTATACCAAAAAAAGTTAAATTGTTTGCTACGTAAATTTGTAATATAAACGTTAAAACAACAATTAATGCTATTATTAAAACCTTGGTAATATCTTTCATATGCCTACCTCTACTCTGTTATAACCGCAACAAAATCTAGCGATTCAAAATCTGTATAAGGCTTAATTACAGCATATCTGTCTATATTGTTTTTAGAGTTCACCACTTCGACTATTTCTCCTATCACAAGTCCTTTTTCATACATTGTACCAATTCCTGATGTATATATCTTTTCTCCCACAGAAAGCTCTGTTGTAATTGGCAAATTAGTAAGCTTCATTTTGCAACTTTCTTTTAAATCGAAGTCTCCTTTTGCTAATGCTAAAGCGTTAACTGTAGATATCTCGACACTAACTGACGTATTAGGATCAAGTATTGTAGTAACTTCACTTGTAGCTCCAGTAACTTTCGAAACGTAGCCTACCAGACCATTCGCAGATATAACCGTTGACTTTTCTTTTACACCATCTTTTGCCCCTTTATTTATTACAAACGTTTCATTCCAATTTGAATAATCTCTTAAAATTACATTTGCATATATTTTGGAAAAGTGGTTGTATTTTTCTTCCATCTTAAGCGCTTCTCTTAAGCTTTCGTTTTCTACTTCTATTTTTTGCATTTCGACTATTTTTAGTTTTGCTTCATCTAGTTCTTGCTTTAATGCACTATTTTCTTCGTTTATTTTTTGTATATCTGAAAAATAGTTTTTACCATCAGTTATTACTCCTTTTACCGTGCTTGCTACAACGTTTACTCCGTGAAACAACGGCTCCAGATATATCAGATAATATAGGTAATTTCATTTGTGCAAGTAAATATATTGAAAGAATAACTGCAATTACAATTATTACAATTTGAAATATTCTACTATTTTTCTTGCGTTTTAACTTCCTTGAATTACCTATATAATTCATAACTGCACCTCACTTATTTTCTTTTATTTGTTTTTTTCATAAATTCAATGTTTCTAATTACTTTTTCAATGCCTTTTATTGTACATTCTGTTGGATTATCTGCTATTACTACTGGCAGACCAGTTGTATTAGTTATTAATCTGTCTATATCTTTTATATATGCTCCTCCACCACAAACACATATACCATTTTTGACAATGTCTGAAGCAAGTTCTGGTGGTGTTTTTTCTAAAGTTATGTTTATTAGTTTTACTATTTCTTGCAAAGTAGATGTAATAGCGTCACTTACATCATCTGTTGATACTTCAATTACATCTGGGAGTCCTGTTAAAATGTTTCTTCCTTTTACTTGAAGTTTTTCTTTTGCCATTATTGTTATAGCTGTACCAAGTGTTGTTTTAATTTCTTCGGCAGCTACTTCTCCTACTAATATGTTATATTTTCCACGAATATATTCAATAATATTTTTATCCATAGTATCTCCACCGATTCTTATGGAGTTTGAAACTACAATTCCACCCATGGATAAAACAGATACTTCCGTTGTTCCGCCGCCAATATCTAATATCATTTTTCCTTCTGCCACATCTATATTCATGCCACATCCAATAGCGGACGCTACAGATTTTTCTATTGTATAAACTTCTTTTGCTCCAGCGTTATATGTAATTTGCTCAACAGCTTGTCTTTCTACATCTGTTATTCCTACAGGTACTGAAATTAAAGCTCTTACCTTAGTAAATATATTTTTTCCAATCCCCTCAGATATACATTTACGAATTAACTTTTCTGCACCATCTAGATTAGATATAGCTCCTGCAACTATCGGACGTATAGCAGAAATGTTTTCAGGTGTTCTTCCAAGCATTTCGCGTGCTTCGTTTCCAACTGAAATAATTTCTCCTGTTATATCATTTGCTGCAACAACTGTAGGCCCAGAAAAAATAACACCTTTATCTTTAAGATAAATTGTGGTTTTTGTCGTACCTAAGTCAATACCTATATCCTTTACAAAAAAATTCATAACAATCTTCCTCCAACAAAAATTTTAGGTTCAATTTCTCTAATACTTGTATACTTTCCTTTTCCAATTACTATATGATCTTTAAGCTCTATATCAAAAGGAGCGACCGCTTCAAATATTTTCTTTGTAAATGTTATATCCTGCTTACTAGGTGTACAGTCACCACTTGGGTGATTATGTACAAGTATTATACCAGAAGCCATTTGTTTTATTGGCTCACTTAAAATTTCTTTTACCGAAACTGAAACTGTATTTATAGCTCCTTTAGCTAGAACTACAATAGATTTTATAGTGTTTTTTATGTCTAATATAACAACTCGCATTTCTTCTTTCTCAAGCTTACTCATTTCTGCACCTAACACATCATAAACATCTTTTGGTGTTGTTATTTTGCAAATTAACTTATCTGACCTTGCAATTCTATTTGCAAGCTCTATTATTGCTTTTATTTGAACAGCTTTAATTTTTCCAATTCCACTATGCTGCATAAGCTCGTCAATAGAGGCAGACGCCAGATATTCAAAGCCAGATAAACCAGAACTATGTTTAGATAGTAGCTGCTTAGAAAGTTCTAAACAATTATTATCCTTTGTCCCTGTTTTTATAACCATGGCAAGAAGTTCTGAGTCCGACATAACACTACTTCCATATTTTAAATACTTCTCGTATGGCCTGTCTGCTAGTGGCAGCTCTTTTACCGTAAGAGAGTTATTTTTCTTCAACTATTTAACAACCTTTTTTACTGCAAATAAAGCTAATACAAAACCTAAAATACTAGCTAAATTTAATTTACACATGAAGCCGAAAGTAAGTTTTAAAAAGCCTAAATCTAAAACGACCGGCTCTGCCAAACCTAGTTCTTTTCCATATGATAAAAATTTTAAAAATGATACTTGCAATGCAAGTTCTCCTAAATATGACCCCAAAACAATTCCCATAAAGACTACCATTATTTTTATAAATGTTTTCATCTTTGTTTCCTCCTTCGTAATACATGAAAATTATATAATGAAACTTAAAATATTTCAACTATATTACAAAAATATGTCAAAAACAATTGCTATTTCATTTGTCACAAACTTAACTCAAACTCAGGGTCATTTCATCGATTATTACAAAATTGTAATATTACGTCAAATGTGATAA
>CAYZTN010000020.1:0-19928 GCA_964481385.1 uncultured Clostridium sp.
ATCAGAAACGTCCCAAATGACAGGCTATGACACCCAATGGCCCAATTACACAATGGCACAATGACACAACTGTTGTAATTTATTTATATTTTTTTAATATACTGTTATGGGTGATAATATGATATCTTGTGCTGTAGTAGGAGCAACTGGGCTTGTAGGCTCTACCTTTTTAAAACTAATAGAAGAAGTAAAGCCTAACATTGACCAGTTTGTTTTCTTTGCGTCAAAACGTTCTGCAGGCAAAAGAATAACTGTATTAGGTAAAGAATATGTAATACAAGAATTAACCGAAGAAGCGCCTAAAGAAAAGTTTAATTTTGCTATGTTTTTTGCTGGTGGTAAAATATCTGAAAAATATGCAAAGCTTTTCACAAAAGAAGGAACAACAGTAATTGATAACAGTAGCTTTTTTAGAATGGACGAAGACGTTCCGCTTGTTGTCCCAGAAATAAACCTTGAAAGTATACGTGGAGCAAAGCTCATTGCTAACCCAAATTGCTCAACTATCCAAGCTGCCGTGGCACTTTGGCCATTACACCAAAAATACAAAATTAAAAGAATTATATATACAACTTTCCAAGCTGTATCAGGAGCTGGCATGAAAGGAATTGAGGACTTAGAGATGACCTCGAAAGGCGAGGAAAATAAAAAGTTTCCTCACAAAATATATAACAACTGTATTCCTCATATAGACGACTTTACTGAAAACGGTTATACAAAAGAAGAACTTAAAATGATAAATGAAACACATAAAATTTTTGGTAATGACTCTATAAAAATTACTGCAACATGTGTAAGAGTGCCAGTTGTAAACTGTCATAGCGAAAGTATTAATGTGGAATTTGAAAAAGATTTTGACCTTCAAGAAGTTCGACAACTACTTGTAAAAAGTCCTGGCATTATTTTACAAGATGACCCCAGATTTAATATTTACCCTTTAAACGAATTTGCCAATAACATAGACGATGTTATTGTTGGAAGAATTCGAAAAGACTTTAGTGTTGAACATGGACTTAATCTTTGGGTAGTTGCAGATAATATTAGAAAGGGAGCAGCTTCAAACGCTATGCAAATATTATTAAGCTTACTATAACTTGAATTAATTGATGTTACTTTATATATCAAAAATGAGTATAGATTAACTCTACACTCATTTTTGCATTTTGCTATTTTTTAATATTTTATTATTTCTTAATCTTGTTATATTTTATTTATTCTTTCCAACTATAGCCACTGTTAAAATACCGGTTGAAATTATACATAATGTCATAATTACATATTTTGAAATGAATGGTATTACAGCTAATGTGTATAATATAGCAAATATTCCAAATAATAAGCCTAGTTTTTTAATCATTATATTTTCTTCATATTTTTTAATTACTGTATATTTAACAGCTTCAAATATGACCGTACCTATTATTAGAATAGATAACATTGCGCATACCGCAATATATGCTATATATGCAAGCAGTACAGGTACACCTATTATCCACAAACCTAATATACTTAGTATGATTAATAAAATTACTAATACAATAGAAGGAAGTAAAACCGCAATACCAGATAATGCAACATTTACAGATTTGCCCTTTACCTTATTTAAAATCTTAGTAAATATGTTTTCGTCTTTACGGACAACTACATAACCTAATACAGTAAATACTAAAACAACAACGACACCTGTAACTATTACGTTTTTAACGTCCGTATCTGTATCATTGCTCTCAATTTTCTCTACAACGGCTTCCGGATATTTTTCTAATAATTTGGCCATGTCAGATGTAGTTTTTACTAAAATTTTGCCATTCACTTTACCTTCATCTACATTCAAAGATGAAGTGGATATTCTTAATTCATTTTCTATAACTCCTGAAACAACGCACTCTTGAGTTACAGAAGCAATGACGTTACCCAACACTGTTCCTTCTATTTTTAAATTATCTGTAGAAACAAGTATATCTCCTTTTACAACTGCATTTTCTTTTATAACTACATTTGGAGAATAAATTACAGCATCTCCTGTTATTTCTCCCTCTAGTATAACATTTTGAGATATAATTACCGGATAGTCTATTTTCCCTTTAATTGTTAAGCTATCTTGATTATACAATATGTGCAAGCCTTTTAAATTAGACAATACATCTATTTCTTTTGTAGATATTGTAATTCCAGAGTGATTTATGTCTTTGTCTAATACTACTTTCATACCAGATATTGAGTTTACAAACGGTAACTTAATATCTTCGTGTTCGCTCGCTTTATACGTACTAAATACGTTTTCCGCCGTCTCACTGTAAATATTTACAGTCATAAGTTCTTCGGCATTTACAAAGTTAAATATACTAAGTACAGAAATTACTGCCAAACAAAGTAATAATATTTTTTTCTTCATATCGTGACTCCTTTACTAAATTTAGTATAATTATATCACCTCTGTCAATGGTAAAAATATAAATCTACACAGCCTCATTTATTGCACTTGCTATTATCTCAGATATCTTTGAAATTACCGCATCTATTTCTTTTGGTGTTACAATATAGTTTTCTGTTTCAAGTATATTTGCAATCCTGTTATATCTATTTTCACTATTTAAAATATCCATAACCGCATTGCTTGCGCGCCCCATATCATTGGTATAATTAGTTATTTCGTCATTAACACTTTCCAGAACTTTATCTATTGCGTCATTTGTAATAGTTGCCATATCCGTTACAGTAGGCACACCTATTGCTACAACTTTTCTTCCCAAAGTTTTTTCATTTAGTCCTTCTCTTGTATTTCCAACTCCTTGCCCTGGTGTTATTCCTGTATCACTTAGCTGTATTGTCCTTCCAACACGTGACACACTCATTGAAGCTAAGCTGTCTATTGCTATTATTACATCTGGTTTCACATTTTCTGTTACAGCATGAATTATTTCTTCTGTTTCAATTCCTGTTGTTCCAAGCACTCCTGGTGATATAGCGCTTATTTCGTTTACTGGCTCGGTAATTAACTCTCGTGCATATTTCAAAAGATGCCTTGTAACATTTACATATGACGCAACTTTAGGTCCTAATGCGTCTGGAGTTATATTGATATTTCCTAAACCAACTACCATAACTGACTTAAAACTCGTACCGCATAAGGCTTTTTATCTGTTCACCAAGTTTTGCTATTATTTTTTGTTTAGTATCTTCTTCTAAATACTCCACCTCATTTATCTCCATCGTTATGTATTTGCCTATTTCTTTATCTAATGCTCTGCTTCCTTCTTCGTTTAACACTTCCACCACTGTTGTAGTAAAACCCAAGTCATCATCGCTTGTAACTTTAATTCCATTTATTTCAGTTAAATTATTTACCCTTTTATATGTGTCGACTCTTTCGTCTGCCATATCCGTTCTAAAATTTTTCCAACATTTTTTCATGATACACCGCCTCAAAGTTATTATGCTTCACACTTATTCATTTTATTTACCATATTCATATTTTATATATTTAAACATTTATATATTTTTTGTTGAATTTTGTCATATTTTGGTATAGACTTAAAGTGCGATTAAAAAAGGAATAGTGAAATCAAATGACAAGACAAAAAACAAAAATTACTTTTTCACCAAAGCAAAAAATCATTCGAGCAATTGTACTAGTTATAACCGTTATTTTAACTTGCTTTGGTCTATACATGACTATATTATTTAACGAGGCTAATAACATATACCAAAATATACAGAGTAGCCAAACAGGCAACCCGTCTATTAAATACAAAACTTGGCTTCCACAAGTATACATATCTGAAGATATTAAAGTTGCTTTAAATAGCAAAAATACATCTCTAGTAATTGAGAAAGATAATTATTTAGTAAGTATTTCACCAGACTATACTGGCATCTTAACTTTACCTCAAGTTTCTTCTAAAAGCATTAAATTATATGAAGAAAAATATGAAAGTGTAAAGGTTAGTTTTTTTAATACTACTCATTTTTCAAACATTGCTATAAAAAAAGAAAAATTGCCTCATGCCCTAGCAAACAGAGAGTTTTTAGATATATATACAAAAGGAAATGATGGCTTTACAAAAACAGGTAATACACAAGTTAGCGACCTGCTTAGCGTTTCCCCTTGTAACTGCTACCTTACATATGTACCAGTAACAGAAGTTATAACCAAAGAAAGATTAACGTTATACAAAGGAGTAGCTACCAAACCAGAATTTACTGTAATTCCAGAATACGCTACTAATACCAGTGTTAAATTTACATACTTCGATTCAAACTATTTAACTTTTACCGACGAAAATCTAATTGTTGGTAATAGCAAAGGAAACACGTCACTTACTTATGTAATAGATAGTATTCAAAAAAAAATATCTGTTAACATACTTCCTACTATAGAAAAAATTAGTGTAAATAAAACAAGTACAAAGCTTGAGCTTAACAACTGGTCATATGTAATTGCAACATTTGAACCAAATGATGCAGTTAATACAGATCTTATTTGGACAAGTTCAAATGAAAATGTAGCCATAGTAGAAAATGGCATGATAAAATCTCGTGGCATTGGTACATGTACTGTTACAGTAAGCACAAAGTATGAACCATACGTATCTGCTACAATTCGTGTAGAGGTAGTAAATAACTCTGGTGATTATAGATATAGGCAAGGGGAATATGGATATCCAAACACAATCATTGAAGGGCCATATTACATAAATGGAATTTTAGTTGTAAACAAAAAATATTCAATTCCTTCAAACTTTGCAAATGGAATAAATAACGAAGCGCTAGCTGCTTTAACCGAAATGCAAAAAGAAGCTGCAAAACAAGGCTTATCCTTACCAAACATATCTGGTTTTAGGTCATATGCCACACAAAAACAATTGTATCAAAGATATATATCTGAATCTGGAATTAGCTACGCTAATACCTACTCAGCAAGGCCTGGACACTCAGAACATTCGACCGGACTTGCTTTTGACATTGGAAATATAAACTACGCATATGGTTTAACCGCATCTGGCAGATGGCTAAGTGAAAATTGTCACAAATTTGGCTTTATAATTCGTTATCCAAAAGGCAAAGAAGCTATAACAGGTTATACCTATGAACCATGGCATATACGTTATGTAGGCAAAGAGAATGCTTTAAAAATATATAACAGCGGACTTTGCTTAGAAGAATATTTAAAAATCGAGTAGAGGAGCAAATGGCTATTTATATACCATAAAATAGCTTCAATGCTCCTTTATATCCTGGAAATTTTATATTTTGTATATAGTCAATAACCTCTTGCACATTATATTTTACATATAGTTGTTTATATTTCACTTTTTCTTTGTTAATATCTAATATCCCATAAGGTGCGTAATTTGTTTTCCCTGGACACCCTAATGCACCTGGATTTACATATGTCTTTCCATCATTAAAATTATGAACTTCACTGTGAGTATGACCATATAGATATATGTCAGCATCTCTACCATTAAACATTATTTTATTTTCCTCTACACTAGCCTTTTTAATATGTTCCCTAAAACTTCCATCATCGTTCATTGGATAGTGAACGATGTAAATTCTGTTTCCCTCTATTTCACATGTTGTTTCTTTTGGTAAGTTTGATATAAATTCTATTGACGAGTTACTTAGTCCTTTTTTTATCCATTCATTTCTTTGTAATTGTTCAGCACTTATCTTCATTCGCTCATCATGTACTACTTCAGGCATGCCATCAATTATATATCTTTCGCGATTTCCTCTTACTGCAACTACTCTTGATTCCATATTTATTATTTTTTGCACTACTTCTTCCGACATTGGAGCACCGTCCCACTAAATCTCCTAGACATATTATTTTATCTATTTTTTCTTTTTCTAATTGTTTCAAAACCGCCTCTAGCGCTTTAATATTTCCGTGTATATCTGAAATCAATCCAACCTTCATAAAACTCATCCCTTTCATTATAGTTTATATAAATTATATATTAATACATTTTTTGTAAATATAAGTTTAATGAAAATACAAACCACTTTACATCATAGCTACAATTCGTTTTAGTCCAAGTTCTGCGTCATCTAGACCGATCTTTGAATTAAGATCATAGTCAGCAAACTCTAGTAGCAATTCTTCTAGTTTTTCTTTTGTATACATTTCTTTTATCTTAGATAGTTTGCTATATACAAACGGATTTATTCCTAGTTCTTGTGGTATGTCTATTCGCATTTTAGTTTGCCTTGACTTTTCTTCTAATAGCTTTATCATATACAGCTGCTTTAATTGTTTATATATTACAGAAGATATAACGCCAATATATGTCTTTTGCGCTATAAGGTCATCTAGTTCAGAAAATGCAACGTCTTTTTTCTTAGCAATGATATTATCTATTACGTCAAATATTTTAGCGTCTAGCGTTCTTACACAAATTTTATCTATTATCTCTTTTGTTAACACGTCTCCTTCTTTTAAATATGCCACTATTTTTCTAAACTCGTTTATTAGTAGCTGTTTGTTCGGAGTACATACTTCTACCATATACTCGGCTACTTCTTCGGATACCTGCACTTTGTATCCTGCTAAAACTTTTCTAACATACACCGCTGCGTCTTTTGCTTTAAGAGAGGCAAATTCAGTGCATTCTGCTAACTTCTGTATTTTCTTGTATTCTGACGTTCTTTTATCCACTTCCGGCTCTATTATTACCACAGTAGACTTAGTGTTTTTCAACTCACTCAACAAGTCTACATTAAATTTAAGCTTTGTGTCTTTTACCAAAACCAGTTTTTCTTCACCAAAAAATGATACGCTTGTACAAATATCTAACAAACTGTCTATATTGCTTTTATCTAGAGTAAAAAAATTTACACCTAGCTCTAAAGTACTATATGTTTTTTTAATCTTTTCAACATATCTTTCAAGTTCATATAAATCATCACCAAAGAAAAAATATACATTTTTAAGTTGTTTTTTGGATATATCTTCATCTAACTCTTTTAAGCTCATCTTTTAACTCCTTTATACTATTTGTAGCTCTTTTAGCATACATTTCATATTTTAACTTTTTGTCCCTTATCTTCTTTTCCAGTGGCTCAATTATTCCGAAGTTAGCATTCATTGGTTGGAAATTTTCATTTGGCGTAGATATATATTTAGCAAGTGAACCAAGCATTGTTACTTCACTAAATATATTTTTTCCATACATAATTCCAAACGCCACCATCATTCCACTTGCTGCTGACTCAATATATCCTTCCACTCCACTTATTTGTCCTGCAAAGTATATATCTTTTTCTTTTAGTTTAAATGTATCGTCTAAAAGCTTTGGTGCGTTTATATACGTATTTTTATGCATAACGCCATATCTTACAAACTCTGCCTTCTCAAGTCCTGGTATTAAAGAAAATACTCGTTTTTGCTCTGGGAATGCTAAACTTGTTTGAAAGCCTACTAAGTTATACATTGTTTTTTCTGTATTTTCTGCTCTAAGTTGCACAACCGCATATGGCTTATGGTTTTCGTCTTTTCTAAGTCCTACTGGTTTTAATGGTCCAAACACTAATGTTTTTTCACCTTTTAAAGCCATCGCTTCTATTGGCATACAGCCATCAAAATGTTCAATATTATCTAATGTGTCAAAAGCATGACGCTCCGCACTTCTTGCATGAATTAGTTCTTCGTAAAACACCTTGTATTCTTCTTCATTCATTGCAAGGTTTAGATAGTCTCCTTTTTTATCTTCAACCCATCTATCTTTTTCATATGCAACAGACATATCTATGCTACTTGCAAGAACTATTGGCGCTGCTGCGTCATAAAAGTATAGCTTTTCTTCGCCAATTATATTCGCTATATTTTGAGATAACAAGTCACTTGTAAGAGGGCCTGTCGCTATAACTACAGTACCTTCAAGCTTAGATATATCCGTCACTTCTTCATACACAACCGTTATGTTTTTGTTTTCTTTAATTTCCCTTGTAATATACTTACTAAAAAGCTCCCTATCTACTGCAAGTGCTGCTCCCGCCTTTACACGTGACGCATATGCTGCCTCTATTATTAAAGAGCCCATTTCTTTCATTTCATATTTTAACAGGCCACAAGCATTGGTAACGTCTTCAGACTTTAGAGAATTACTACACACAAGTTCAGCAAAATTACTATTTGTATGTGCTGGTGTATATTTATGTGGTTTCATTTCATAAAGATTTACCTTGTATCCGTTTTGTGCAAGAATATATGCACATTCACATCCTGCAAGCCCTGCTCCAATTATATTTATTATTTTTCCTTTCATAGTCTTCCTCTTTCTCACACCAATTATATTACAGAATGCTTAATTTTACAATATTTTTTGTAATATGAACGGCAAAATTAAAAAGTGTCATTTGAAAACGTCCCAAATGACACTTTTTAATTGTTTCTTAACAATATATTACAAACTAACATCTACTATTGAATAATAATAAATAGCACCTGCTGGAGAATATATTTTTCCTACTAACTTTAAAGACTTGTTAAGCCCTAAAAACATAGGAACGTCTAAAGATAAATTTTCCTCGGATACAGTACTTTTATACTCCATAGATTGTGTATAATCTTCATATAGCTCACTTATTGTAGGGAACTTCAACAAGAAAGCGTTATGGTATGACTGTTGTAATACTTCCTTTACTTTATTTTCAGTAGTCCCTATACATTCAAATATTTCTTTATTTGATACTCTTTCGCCAGTATATATATCTATGTTGTACACCGTGTAGAATCTAGATAAATTAACGTTAACTTTCTGCTCTATGACTAAAGACAATATATTATCATTTAAATATGTATAATATTTGTAATCACTGTTATAGCTTAATTCCATCGCTTTCAAGTTTGAGTTTATTTCTTTAGCATAAGTAGAAGCAATGTTTACATATGGCAACTCAACTAATTTTATTGCTACTTCATCTTGCTCAATACATTCTCTTGTAAACGCATAAACCAAATCCCTACTTGAATCTTCGTATAATATATTCTTTGCCTCGTTTGGGCTTTCTGCTCCTGTTTCACCTATTTGTCCACTTTCTGGCTTTATACTTCCAACAAACATGTACACCGCCAATGATATAACTGCTAAAAACAGCAATATAACTAGGGAAATGGCTCCTATGTTTTGTTCTTTTTCCACGAACTACCTCCAAAATTTAATTCGACAAAATATTACATTTCTTTTAGCTTTTTATAATATTTTTCGACATATTTTACACCCAAGTTATATTATACTATGTTTGTATTTACAATACATAAATACATTATTATCCTTTTTCATAACCCTTTTATATATATTATTATTTACCCTTTTTAAAGAGATAGTACCCTTCTATCTCTTTAATTTTTTTGAGAGTGTCATTTGTGTCATTTGGGACGTTTTCAAATGACACTCTTTAACTCACTTCTTTTTTAATACTCTTATGCTATTTAATATTGTTAAAACTGTAACACCAACATCAGCAAATATTGCAAATGCCATACCAGTCACACCTAGCGTACTTAACACTAAAAATAGCGTTTTTGTACCTAGTGCAAATATTAAGTTTTCTTTTATAATTCTACTTGTATATTTAGAAATGTCCATTGCCTCAATTATCTTTTCAAGGTTATCTGTCATTATAACAACATCTGACGCTTCTATTGCACTATTTGAACCTACGCCACCCATAGAAACGCCAACATCAGCTAATGCTAAAACTGGAGAATCATTTATGCCATCTCCTACAAAAGCTACTTTTGCATTTTCGTTTCTCTTGTTTGCTATTTCTTTTTCTAGTTCAACATATTTATCTTGAGGTAACATGTTATACTTCACGTCAGTAACTCCTATAGCTTCGGCCACTTTATTTGCAACCGTTTCATTATCTCCCGTAAACATTTTAACAGTTACACCACGTTTATTTAATTTTGAAACCACATCTTTTGCCTCATTTTTTAACGTGTCTTCAAACTCAATAAAACCTACAGTACTACCATCAACGTTTAAATATATATGAGTTAACTCGTGACTTTCTTTCTTGCCATTTACAAGTGCAGAATTTCCAATAAGTATAGTTTTTCCATTATACTCAAAGCTTATTCCTTTACCAGATAACTCTGTGTAATTTTTAACTTTTGACGTATCCAAATTGCTTTCTCCTACTATTGCTTTTGCTATCGGATGATTTGAAAAACTCTCGCCTAGCCTGCATAGTTCTAATATTTCCTGTTCTGAATAATTCTTATCCATTGAAACTATTTTGCTCACACTAAACTTTCCAGTTGTAATTGTCCCAGTTTTATCCATAACAATTGTCTTTAGGTCCTTCATGCTATCTAAATAGTCACTGCCTTTTACTAGTACACCAACACTTGAGGCTTTACCTATTCCACAAAAATAACTTAGTGGTACAGATATTGCAATAGCACATGGACAAGATATTACTAAGAAAATTAGTCCTCTATATATGCTTTCGCTATACATAAGCGAAGTAACAAGCGGCAAAACAAGTGCAACTAATACCGCAAGTATTAGGACGGTTGGAACGTAAATTTTAGCAATCTTTGCTACTGTGTTTTCTGTTTTAGCTTTTCTGTCTGTTGCATTTTCTGTAAGCTCTAGTATTCTAGCAAGGCTTGTATCTGAGTATTCTTTTTCTACCTTTATTTCTAACGCTCCATCTATGTTTATTCCTCCAGCTAAAGCTTTATCTCCACCGGATACCGGAACGTACTTGGCTTCTCCTGTAAGTGCCGAATTGTCTAAATTTGAATTTCCAGATAAAACTATTCCATCTACTGGTATTCTTTCACCCGGTAAAACTACAACTATATCGTCAAGCTTTACTTGCTCTGGTAAAATCTTTTTCATACCATTATCTAGCTTTAAATTGGCATATTCCGGCTTTATGTCCATCAACTCTTTTATGCTCTTCCTTGTATTATTTACTGCTTTTGCTTCTAATATCTTTCCAAATTCATAAAGAGCCAACACCATAATTCCTTCCATATGCTTTCCAACTAAATATGCGCCTACTGCTGATATACAAATTAAAGTGTTTTCATCTAGAACTTTGTTTTTTAATACTTGTTTTATTGCGACTAAAAACACTCTATACATTAAAGCGAGATATGCAACAATTATTACTATTTCTTTTACCAAACCTTGTGGTATTATTAAAGCAATAACAGCAAGCATTACGCCAACTACAAAACGTATAATATTTATTTTGTCTATCCCATTTTTTTCTTCTTTTACCTTCACATTTGCATTTACTACAACTACGTCTGGCTCTATTTTTGCTACGACTTCTTTTATATATTCTTCTTCATCATTTTCTGCCACAAAGCTTAATGTAAGGGTACTAAAATTTACATTAGTGTTTTCCACTTTACCAGACTTTTTAAGCGCTTCTTCTATTTTCCTTGCACAGTTTGCACACTCCAACCCCTGTAATGTATATTTATATTTCTTCAATATGCTCAACTCCCATCTTAAATATTTTACCAATATGTTCATCGTCTATTTCGTAATATATATTCTTTCCTTCTCTTTCATATCTTACTATTTTCGCCTGTTTTAATATCTTAAGTTGGTGAGAAATAGCGGACTGATTCATACCTAAGAGGTAAGATATATCACAAACACAAAGCTTAGAATAGCTTAATGCGTTTAGTATTTTAATTCTCGTACTATCTCCAAATATTTTAAAAAACTCTGCCAAGTCTATTGATTTATCTTCGTCTAAAAGCTCCTTAGATACCTTATCTACTGCGTCTTTATGTATAACATTTTGTTCACACACTTCCATATTATTCTCCTTTCATATGAATACTTGTTCATATGAAAATATATTATCACTTTGTGTATTATATGTCAATACCTTTTATGCATGGTGTCATAGTGTCATTTGGGACGCTCTCAAATGACACTCGGCTTAAACTATGTTATATATATAATAAAAGTGTCATTTGAGAGCGTCCCAAATGACACTATGACACCAAATAACACCTGAACTTTAATATTATGAACCACTACTTTTATATTTCTTTACACCAATATTAAATGCAAGTATTGCTGGTATAATTATAACTAGGCTTACAAGCGGTAGCAATGCGTACCATGCGTGTTCTGACGCACCTGTTAGATACAACATTGGATAATATGAGGTAAGTGAAATAGGTATTATATACGTAAAAAACGTTTGAATTGTTTTATTAAAAATACCTATTGGGTACTGAGCAAAATCTCTCGTACCATATACAAATATATTTATTACCTCTAGCCCCTCAGTTGTAACAAAACAAAATGCTGCCCCTATTATAAGTATGGCGGAAAATACTGCAGTACTAGATATAAGCATTAAAATTATTAGTGGAATAGAGCTAAGTCCTAGTTTTAGCTTAATAGCGCCATATATTAAAAAGCCTAAAGAACCTAAAACTTTCATAAGTTTTGGTGTCTCAAACTTTGTTCCCATTATCTGCAAATATATATTTTGTGGTCTTACAAGAAGTAAATCAAATTCACCGTTTTTAATAAGTTCTGAAAATTTATCAAAACCACGAAGCATAGCTTCTGCTAGTGCTTCACCAAATTGTACTACTGAAAAGCAAAGCACTACTTGATATATACTAAACTTTTCAATCATTCCGAACTTACTAAATAGCGAATAAAACGTAACATAATACATTAAAAATGCTAACACTTGAGATATACACAAAAATACAAATGACGTTTTATACTCTAATTGTGATTTTATATGCATTGAAATATACTTTAACATGTCAACCTCCTTGTATACAAATTTTCTTTGTAGCTTTTCTCATTAAAGCTACCCCTATTAAAACTAGCGCTACTAACCAAAAAGCTTGAAATCCTAGGTTTTCAAAACTTTCTGCAAGCGGTATATCACCAGAATACACTCTAAATGGTAAGTCGCCAATAAGCCTAAATGGTAAAAAATATGCAATGCTTTGCAGTATGTCTGGAAGTAGCGGAATTGGCAAGGTAAACCCCGCCAAAAGCTCTGCAAAGGTATAAAAGATACCATTTACGCCTTTATCGTCATATGTAAAAAATATAATTGTCTGCATTATTACAGTTATGGCAACTAGTATTAAAGTGCCTAGTATTAAGGTAATAAGCGACATTAAAAACGAACTTACTGACGCAGGAAGTGCTAAACAATATGGTTCAGGTAAACAAAACGCCAATATTATTACAGGAAACATTCTAAGAAATACTTTAGCTAACTTTTTGCTAATACACTTTATATACCACCATATGTACAAGTTATATGGTCTAACTAGCTCATACGCAACCGTTCCATTTTTAATACTTTTTGTTAATTCACTATCCTTATCTCTCATATATATTAAGGCGAATAACGCTTGTTGTAACCAAATATATGTTACTACGTTTTGAAAGTCCATCGGTACATCTTGTCCAGCCCCTTTATAGAAAGCTTGATATATGAAAATCTGTAAAAATCCCCAGAAAAATTGTGTACAAATTCCTGCAATTGCCGCCGTTTTGTATTGAAGATTTGTAATCAACATCGTTTTAAAATATCTAATATATCCTCTCATAACTCATACTCCTTATACATTTGAAGTATTATGTTATCTATGTTGTTTTCATGGACATTTACATCTTTAATATCACAAACATTGCTATACATTTGTATAATGCTAGATACATTTTCCGTACTGTCATTTGCTACTTCTATTAAAACTCTGTCGTTTGACTCTTCTAATTTTTTAGATTGTATTTTTGGAATTTCTTTCATATTTGAATAAATAATTTCTAGTTGTTTCGTTGCTTGGAATTTGTTTTTGATTTTCTTTAGGCTACCGTCATATAACAATTTTCCTTTCCCTATAACCATTACTCTTTTTGCTAATTCTTCAATATCTGTCATGTCGTGAGTGGTAAGAATTATTGTTACCTTTTTCTTTTTGTTGATGTTTTTAATAAATTCTCTTAACTGTACTTTGGATACAGCGTCAAGTCCTATTGTCGGTTCATCTAAGAATAAAATATCTGGACTATGTAACAGTGCTGCGACTAGTTCGCATCTCATCCTTTGGCCTAAGCTTAGTTGTCTTACTGGTACATCTAAAAACTCTTTAATGTTTAAACTTTCTACTAATTCATCTTTTGTCTTTTCATACTCATCATCCGGTATTTTGTAAATTGACTTTAAAAGTTCAAATGATTCAATTACTGGTATATCCCACCATAATTGAGATTTCTGACCAAATACTACACCAATATGTGATGTGTACTTCTTTCGGTCAAGGAATGGATTCATACCTCCTACTATACACTCTCCTGAATCTGGATAAAGGATACCACATAGCATTTTTATAGTTGTGGACTTTCCTGCACCATTCGGACCAATGTACCCTACAATTTCTCCTTTCTCAATTTCAAAAGATACATCTTGTACAGCATGTACTTCCCTGTACTTCGGCTTAACAAATGACTTAAATGCGTTTATTAAACCCTTGTCTTTAGTTAAAATCTTAAAAGATTTGTTTAGGTTTTTAACTTGAATATACATCTTACCCTCCTTCTAAACGTACAAAAAAACGCATTACTTTAAGAGTAACTAGCTTTAGGCAAATTCTATATAAATTATATTCCTTAGTTTAGTTTCTTTCATAATGCGTTTTCTTAAAACGAATATAAGTATTTTACTATACTTATATCTATTTGTAAAGAGTTTTTGACAATTTTTTATTTTTTTGACAAGCGTCTCTGTCAAGTTTTTTACTCAATTCCTACTATTGTAGCAAAAGTCGCGTAATCTTCTTCTTTTCTCATTGTTGTACATCTATATGAGTAAAAGTCGTCATTATTGCACTTTGTGCATATATCAGCACTATGAATATTTATTCCTTGCACACCTCTTTTTTGCAAGTCGTAAATTATAACATATTTTAAATCTATATGAATAGTTCCATCTTGGTCCTCATATATATACTGCTCAGACTGTGGCCACATATTTTCAAACATCTCTTTAAATGCTATGTCACGCGTTGTAAAACAACATTTAGATATTGCAGGACCTAGACATACCACAACATCTTTGGCACTCGTACCAAATTCATTTTCCAACTTATCTAACGCTTTTAAATATATTTGTTTTAGCGTTCCTTTCCAGCCACTATGAATATTTACAACCACCTTGTTTTTTGTGTCATACATAATTATTGGCACACAGTCTGCAGTTGTAATCATTGTATAGATACCAGACTCATTTACTAAATACGCATCGGCTTGCTCTGAATTCTGAACTTTGTATGAATATTCTTTCATATTTTTACTAGTAACACGAATTACTCTATCTGTATGAGCTTGACTTGCCTTACAAAGAGTATCACTAGATATATTTAGTGCGTCACATACTCTATTCATATTTTCCATTAAATTTTCTTTCGTATCGTGGCTTGCAAGTCTTAAATTAAGACTTGCATATACACCATCACTTACTCCGCCATGTCTTAAAAACACCGCATTTTTAACACCCAATTCATTCAAACATTTAAACTCCAAATATTCAATTCCATTTGCACCTTTTTTATGCAAAATTTCGCTATTTGTATATTTTCCCACATATTACCTCGCTTACATTTAACTATCAACACTGTTTCTATCACACTCTTGTTGTATCACATTTGGTCTACGTTTTCAACTCACAAATAAGTATTTATATATATGTTATTTCTTTGTTAAAGCTTTTTTCTTTTTCGGAAATCATTGACTTCCTTACGTCAGGAAAATGTTCAATCACACTAATACCACTGTTTTCATAAGAAGCTTTAGCCTTACAAATTATCTTTTCAAAGTTTTCCAATTTTGAATATTGCAACACTCTCATAAGTTCTCTTGCATACCAAAGTTTTTCACCATTTTCGTCAATGTGTTTAATACCTTCAAATACATTATTATTTATTTCTAACTCGTTCATATTTACCTCTCCTTTATACAACAATTTTAAGACTTGTTATTCTCATTATCTGTTGTTAAAAATTTTTCATTTATCTATTATTATCACTTCCTTTTAGTTTTTCCCACTTTCCAATAGCTTTATACTCTCAGCTTTATTCAGTATATTTAATTGATATTTTGCAATTTCACTTAACATTTCAAATCTATCTTCTTTACTTTTGCCTTCTTTAATCAATTCTGCGTTATGTGACTCCAAATTTGATAACACCGTTAGTTCATTTATAGAAGCATAATCTCTTATGTTAGAGGTTCTAGCTAATTCGGGATTTAATTTTCTCCATTCTTTAGCAGTTGTATTAAATAAAATAACATTTAAAATATCTGCTTCTTCTGCATATTTCAACCACTCTTTATTTGCATAATAATTGCTAGCAGGTAATATATAATTTTTAATAGCATCTGTATGTATCATGTAATTATTTTTTGTTAGTATTCTCTTTACATCCCATTCCCTATTATTATTTTCTAATTCTTTTAATCTTTCAAATTCTTTTATTAAATATAACTTAAATACCGGACTAATTGCAGAAGCAAATTCAAAAGCTATATCTTTATGTGCATATGTGCCACCATATTTACCCATTTTAGAGTACATACCAATAGCATTAGTTTTTTCACACCATTCTGATACACTTGGTGTAAAAGTTAATAACCCAACTTGTTTTCTAAAGTGTTCAGATTCGAACACTTTAAAATTAGGATTATATAGTTGTTCCCACGCAGTTAAAAAGTCTAAAGTACTTCTATTACGTAACCAGTTTCTTATGACATCAGCCACTCGCGATTTATCGCTTTTAGCTTTTGCTATATCAGAAATACAAATATAATCTTTTTCATTTAAATTTGTAACATTTATTTGTACATTTTGTACTTCTATAATATTGTTTTTCATATATATTTACCTCTCCTTCATACAATGTTTTGTGAACTTACGTTTGCATTATACATCGCTTTTTGTGTTTTTGTCAACACCTCTTGACGAAAAACTCATCGACAAAATTCGACAGTACTTCTTGAAAGCCTAAACATTTCTAATATCTTTCATATATATTTAGGTTATTCACAAACTGCAAAAACAATATTTTCCTTTTAATATTAAAATATGCAAACTTCAAATTTATATAATAATTTAAAATAATTTACACAAAATATTTTTGGTGATTTTATGAATTATACAAAAATGGGAATGAATAATGAAGAATATGTAAAATACGTAGAAAGCAAAGCTGCAAAAAGTAACATTATAAAAAACTGCTTAATGGCTTTTTTAATTGGTGGTGCAATTTGCGTACTTGGACAGCTAATTATGAATATAGGGATAAATAATGGACTAGATAAAAAGACCGCTTCTACTCTTACCTCAATATCCTTAATATTTATAGCAGCATTTCTTACTGCAATTAGAGTATTTCACAAGATAGGAAAAGTAGCTGGTGCCGGTACAATAGTGCCTATTACAGGCTTTTCAAACTCCATTGTATCTCCCGCAATGGAATACAAATCTGAAGGCGTGATGCTTGGAATTGGTGCAAACATGTTTAAAGTTGCAGGCCCCGTACTCGTATATGGTATCGGTAGCTCTGTTATTGTTGGACTTGTGTACTGGCTTGTAAAATATGTATTTTAGAGGTGACACATATGAAAATTGGAAAACAAACTATAAAATTTGAAAACACACCTGTACTACGCGAATGTGGTAGTGTTGTAGGTCCTAAAGAAAATTCTGGGCCATTAAGTGAATTTTTTGATACTTGCTTAAGTGATGTGTATTTTGGAGAAGAAACTTTTGAAAAAGCAGAATCTAAACTAATAAAAGAAGCGGTCCAAAATGTATTTAACAAAACTAATTTAGATAATACCAAAATTGACTACATGTTTGCGGGAGACCTGCTTAATCAATGTATAAGTTCAGGCTATGCCGCTCGTGATATTGAAGTTCCATATATTGGACTATATGGTGCATGTTCAACATTTGCAGAAGCAAATATTATGGCAAGTGTATTTGTAAATAGCGGCTGTGCCACTCACTGCATTGCTGCTGCGTCATCTCACTTTTGCTCTGCTGAGAGACAATTTAGAATGCCACTAGAACAAGGAACACAAACTCCGCCAACAGGCCAATGGACCGTAACTGGAGCCGGTGCCACTCTTATTGTTCCAAATTCTGAAGATACGCAAAATAGGTATCCTCGTATAACTTATGCAACTCCAGGAAAAATAGTAGACATGGGGGTCACAGACATCGCTAATATGGGTGCAGCAATGGCACCGGCATGTTTCGACACAATTGTAACTCACTTAGAAGATACTGGACGTGACGCGAATTACTATGACCTTATATGCACAGGAGATTTAGGAATACTTGGCTCAGATATTTTAAAGGAACAGCTAAAACATTACGGTATAGATATATATTCTGTACACAACGACTGCGGTATGATGATATTCGACTGTAATGCACAAGACACTAAAACTGGTGGAAGCGGTTGTGGTTGTAGTGCTTCAGTATTTAGTGGTTATGTATTTAAAAAACTTATGGATAAAAGTATAAACCGTGTGCTATTAATTTCAACAGGTGCACTTATGAGCCCTGTGTCTCTAGGGCAAGGCGAATCGATTCCAGGCGTTGCACATGCAATTGCAATTGAAAATGTATAAAGGAGAAGCGTTATGGACATATTTATTGATTATTTAAAAGCTTTTATAACTGGTGGAGTTATCTGTACAATTGGACAAATTTTAATAGACAAAACAAAACTTACACCTGCAAGAATTCTCGTAATTTTTGTTACAGCAGGAGTTATTCTAACCGGTCTTGGAGTATATCAGTATATAGCTGAATTTGGTGGTGCTGGAGCAAGTGTCCCTATATCCGGCTTTGGTTATTGTCTAGGTACAGGAGTAATGGAAGAAATAGACAAAGTCGGTGCTATTGGAATATTTACTGGTGGCCTTAAAGCTGCTGCCGGTGGAATTTCTGCTGCCATAATATTTGGATACCTTTTTGCCCTTATAGCTAAACCAGATATTAAAGATGTAAAATGAGAAAAATTAGCTGTATAGCAGTTACTTTTGCAGTACATAATACTTTTGTATTTATATACGAGGAGGTAAAAATATGGATACATTAAACCAAATGGAATTACAGGATATTCGTCATACCTGTGGTGCCTGTTCAGATTTTTGCAAAAAAATCGAATATTACAAGACGATAACAAACGACCAAAACGCAATTGACATTATGACTAAAATTTGTAATGCTTGCTCTAGTCTTAAGCAAGATTTAACAAATATGTTATAGGAGGTAATTCATATGAACGAAAAACAAGCAGTAGCAGATACTTTATCTAGCACAAATGCAATTATTAACATGCTTACATATTCTGTAATGCAGTCTAATAACAAAAACTTAAGAGATACATTTCAAAATGCAAGAAACCAAATGGAAGCGTTGCAATGGGAAATATATCTAATAGCTAAACAAAATGGATACTACACACCAGCAGCTCCTGCAGGTCAGGCAGATATTGACGCAGTAAAGCAAGCAGTAAGTAATAGCTAAATAATATTAACCCTCATAGAACCACTTTTATGAGGGTGTTTTTGTACCTAAAAAACAGACTGCGTAATCTATACACAATCTGTTTTTAACTTTTATTGATACATGTCAAATAAGAATGTTCCCATGTATACATCTTTCACTTTATGTACTCCTCGTCGTTTCCTAGCTATTCTATGTTCACAAGACCTCACAGGGTAAGCCTCTTAACTTTCCTCATTTACCCGCTTAATTTACTGCATAAGGTTACGTATATCCTTTGGGCTTTGACTTGTAATGTAGCCTTACCCTCTTATACAGCCTTGTATTAAGTTTTTGTTCATCGAGCCTTGATTTTGATACACACTTCCTCCACTTCC
>CAYZTN010000021.1:0-19719 GCA_964481385.1 uncultured Clostridium sp.
GATTTCTACTTTTTTTATATTATTTTTTAGACTTTTTCAGCAGTCCCGGACGTTTTTGTTTGACACTCTTAGAAAAATGTGTCAAACAAAAACGTCCCAAATGACATATTTAATACATAAAACCAGACTGTTTTCATATATTGAAAGTAGAGGTGTCGCTATGGGAAACGATAACAATAACAATGGAAAAATAAATTTGAGTAATCTTTTTGATTTAAGAAAACTTGGAAGTATGTTTGGATTTAATACGCAAAATAGAAATGGTGGAAGCACGAATCCACTTGCAAGTCTTGGTAGAATATTTGGCGGTAATTCTGGAAATAATATGAATGATAAGCGAAGCAGATGTAGTGTAAAAGTATTGCCAATTGAAGAAGCATATAGAAAGATTAAAACCGGTAGTATATTTTTAATAGACGTAAGAACGGAGATGGAGTATAGAACGATTAGAATAAAAGGAAGTGTAAATATTCCACTAGATAAGTTGCAATCAGATATTATGAACATTGTGCCAAATAAAGAGGAAAATTTAATGGTGTATTGTGCAACAGGTTCACGAGTAAGACGTGCAATTCAAATACTTTGGTCACAAGGATATAACAATATATTTATTTGGGAAGGAGCAGGACTTAACACATTTGCATTTCAAGATTTAATAGTATATAATGATGGCAGTCGTGTAAGACACGAAGAAAATTGAGGTGTAAAATATGAAAGTTGCAAATGACAAAAATTTTGAACAAGTGGTAAATAAGCATAAGGTAACATTGGTGGATTTTTTTGCTACTTGGTGTATGCCATGTACTATGCAAGCGAAAGTATTAGAAAATATTGAGAAGAGTAGAAATGTTGAATTTGATATAGTGAAAGTAAATGTTGACGAAAGCCCAGAACTTGCAAGTAAGTTTGAAATAAGTTCAATTCCAACATTAGTTGTTTTAAAAGATAATGCTGTGTTAAGTAAGAGCGTAGGATTTAGCGAAGAAAATGAAGTACTCGATATGGTATTTCAATCACATGATTAAAACTCGTTGTAATAATTTTGTAATATAAATGTTACTGTTTTGTAGTTGAATTTATGCAGTATTATGGTAATATTTAAATGTAAGGTAAGTATGAATTTAATTACAAATGAGGTGAAATTATGGAAGGATTTTTCAAACGTGAATGGGAAGCATTTAAATGTGACATGCAAGAATTAGGTGAGCTGTTTATGCCAACTCCAAAATCAGAAGTAGAAAAACGTGAGCCTAAAGCTGACGGATTCTTTAAGAGAGAATGGAAAGCATTTTTGGCTGATATGAGAGGACTAGGCGAGATGATTATGGCTGCTTTTGATGATGACCCTGTTCTTAAACTTTGTTCTCCAAAAGAAGATAATGTATTGGATTATATGTCTTCTGAACGTCCTGTTTTAGATCAAAATTCTCAGGTCGACGCTGGCTTATCTGGTTTGTTTGGATTCCAGACTGAAAGTGCAACAGTGGGAATGCCAGTTGCAGGATTTGAAACTCCAGGTTATGTAAAAGATGAGATAGACGTAAAACTTGAAACTTATCTTGGTGAACCTGTAAATGAGCTTATGGAGAACTCTTGTGGGGATAAAACACAACATGACGTTTTGCGTGAGTATGCAACTTTTTTCAAACCATATGGTGAAAATTCAGAAATGTGTCAAGTAGCATTTAAGAAGTACTACGATAGACACGCTCTTAAAATGGCTGTTAGTGAATTTCCAGTTGACCAAGTCAGAATAATACAAAACAATGTCGATATATTTATCAAAGGTCAGGAGATATTTGGTGAAGGTGGACAATTCATTGATTCTAGAGTTGATGGTATTTTCGATAAAGTTGGTATTGATGAAGTAAACAAGATGGTTGGAATTTTAAGTGATACTATTACTGAAGGAAAAAATTTGCAGGGCGAAAGAATTTTGGCTGAGGCAATGAGTTATATGGTAGACAATGGCATCAAGGTTGAAAAACAAGGTACATTGCTTGCGCCTGTAAAAAAATCGCTAGAAGCTAAACTTGATGAAGTACATGGTGCTTTAAGAGAACATGAAGATTGGAATGATGAGTATCAGACATTATTGTCTCAAGAAAGAAAGTATTTATATGCTTTAAATAGAATTGAGCAGTATGAAACTGAACAAAGAATTGCTGAGTTCGAGTCAAAATTGAATGATTTAGATATTATAGTTTAATTAAAGATTAGTTAGAAGCGTTTGAAAAGTGTTTTCAAACGCTTTTTTGAACGGATAAGTTTACATAACAGTTGACTAATTTAGCATTTTATTGTATAATCTATATGCGAGTAGTAATAAGAAATTTAAATTATATTTAATTTTGGAGGAAATATACATGATAATTACTTTAGAATATGCTCAAAAAATAATGCGGGAGAATGGTGGAAATCTTTTTTTTAGAGATATTACCGTTGAAAGTTTGCCCGACGGTTTAATAGTAGAGGGTTACCTTTATTTAACTAATGCGAAAATTAAATCTTTACCTAAAGGCTTAAAAGTAGGTGGTTCGCTTTATCTGTGTCACAGCTTAATTGAAAGTTTACCAGATGATTTAATAGTAGGTGGCAACCTTGATTTAAGCTATACTTCAATTGAGGTTTTACCTAAAGGTTTAACAGTAGCTGGTGACATTGATTTGCGTTACGCGAAGATCAAGAGTTTAACTGAAAACTTAGTGGTAGCGGGAGATTTTGATTTAAGTCATACGCCAATCGACAGTTTGCCAGAAAACTTAATCGTAGGTGGTTATCTTGAATTAGGGAATACAAGAATTGAACATTTGCCAAAAGACTTAATTTTAGGTGGCAGTGTTTATGGAATGAATGTAGACGAGACACAGTATAAACATTTAAAAAATGGTGATTATGTGCCTGGAAAATACCTATACGCGGATAATATATTGACGCATGTTAAAAGTAGTAAACAAATTAATGGCTATACATTTTATATAGGCAAGA
This sequence comes from uncultured Clostridium sp., assembly GCA_964481385.1. Classification (GTDB taxonomy): domain Bacteria; phylum Bacillota; class Clostridia; order TANB77; family CAG-465; genus UMGS1649. The sequence continues at coordinate 2,989 of CAYZTN010000021.1, forward strand.
TTAAAGGTAATAATGTTCTAAGTGATGGAACAAACTATGCTCATTGTAGTACATTAAGAGAATGATTAGCAGACATTTTGTATAAAACATCTGCATCTAGAGGTGCTGAGCAATACGAACATTTAACTAAAGAAAGTATAGTTACGTTAAATGAAGCTATTACAATGTACCGAGTTATTACTGGAGCGTGCAAACGAGGTACAGAAAGTTTTGTATCAAGTCAAAAAGAACTCAAACAAGAGTATTTGGTAAGTGAAATAATTAAGTTTACTCGTGGTCAGTTTGGTTCAAAGCAATTTGCTGCTTTTTTTTGAAAGGTAACATGAGATAAAAGCGTTTGAAAAGTATTTTTCAGGCGTTTTTTCTATAAAATTAAAATTTGACAAACATCTTTTTTTTTGTTACACTATATTACATGTACTTTAAGATTAGCCTTAGTAATAATTTATTTAAAGGAGTGAGATAATGTATGTTAGCATTAGTGCTTGTGATTATTTGTGTAATATTCCTAATGCTTATGTTTAAATTTAAACCAAAATATAGCGAAAATATTTACAGCCTTGTAATAGCACATCGTGGTTTTCATATGTTTGCACCTGAAAATACAATAGGGGCATATGAAGCAGCAATAGAGGCGGGATTGGCTATTGAACTAGATATTAGACAAACAAAAGATGGTGAAATTGTATGTTTTCATGATGCATATACTAAAAGACTTTTAAATATACCGGGTCTCCTTTTGATGTTTAATTATGACGAAATTAAGTCGTACAAAGTTCAAGATAGTAGTTACACTGTAGCAAAGTTTGAAGAAGTGTTAAAGCTTGTTAGTGGAAATGTAGAGTTGTTAGTTGAGATTAAAGGTAAACTCAGCAAAGACTTTTTACAAAAGATAGTTTTATTACAGAAAAACTATTCTCGACCGTTGTATTTCCATACCAAGAGTTTAATACAATATTTCAAGTTGAAACGGGTTTTTGAAAATAGTGCTAAAAAATGCAAGTATGTTTATTTCATTTTGAATCCTTTTAGAAAACGGTTTAATTTTGTAAAAGGTAATGACTATCGCATACAGCGTAATAAGTATAATGAAATGGCTTCGAATAGGGAAATAGAAATACCTTCAATAGAAGATATTACTAGCATAATTGTAAGAAATATAGAGCAATTAGAGGAGAAAAGAGAAATATTAGCTACAATAGGCTCTATATTAAATGGTTATGAGTCACGGATAAAACTGAATGATAATTCTAGTTTTGTGTATAATTCGGTATGGCTCCATCGAGGTATTATTTCAAAAAAATACTTAGAGCACTCTAAAGAAAGCTTCATAGCGTGTCGTGAGTTTGCAAAAACTAATAATATGCGTATAACAGTTGAATTTGATGTTATGCTGTATAAAGGAGAAGTTAGATGTTATCATAAAGACAAAATTTCTTCTATTTTAGGGCAAGATAAATCTTGCGTTGAAAAAGAGAAAATAGCGAATTCAATAACTCTTAAAGAAGTTCTTAAAATATTTAAGAATTGTAAGAATGTTTCTTTGGCTTTAGATATAAAGGATTATCACATAAAAAATAGAGTGCTGGAAGATTTGATAATTTTAGATATAGAAAAATCTAAGTATTCCGGTAAATTTATCGTGATGTCATATAATCCTTTAGTTCTTACCTACTTTAAGAATGTTAGACCCAAGTGGTTGAGAGCGCAAATAGGACATAGCCTAGAAGGACTTAGACGTATCCCGATATTTAGATTTCCTACTGTTTTAAATAGTGTATTAGGATTGCTTTTTGATATGTCGTGTGCTGATTGTGTTGTATTTGATAATAGCAAATGGATATATTATTTGATAGTATATCATAAAAATATTAAAGGTAAACCTGTTTTAATATATGCGCCTAAAACATATATTGAACAGCAAGCTTTTATAGGGCGAGATAGTGTTGCAAATTTTATTGTTGAAAATATTGCAGATACAGTTTCGTGGCCAGATGAATACTTCAAAAAATTTAAAATACAAACTAAAAGCAAGAATATAAAAAAGTGTAATAGCAAGAAGAAAAGGAGAGCTAATTAATCGAGAGGAGAAAGTTTGACATTAAGTTGTCAAACTTTTTTTGAGAAAAACTTAAATAGTGTCATTTGGGACGTTTTCAAATGACACTATTTAAGTGTGCGACTGGCATGTCGCTTAACTAATCGGTGAAAGAGAGCAGTGGAGAATGTGTGTAGTGAAATTGTGGCTTGATTAACAATAAAATGATATTTAGGCTGTAGAAGATGGTAAGACTACTTAACAAGTCAAGGCCAAAAAGATATACGTAATCTTGTATAGTAAATCAAGCAAGTAAATATAGAAAGTTAAACGGCTTACATTGTGAGATCTTGTGAACATAGAGTAGTTAGAAAACGACGAGAAGTACACAAAATCAATTTTTATCTATCTACGTAAAGAAGATATAGAGCTTTTTGAAGGAATACTTAATCGAGTGTGAGATGGAAGAATTAGTTGAGAATTATCATCTACGCGATTAAAAACAGTGTCATTTGAAAGCGTCCCAAATGACACTGCTGTACAAAGCCGTTGGAAATTTATTTGTTTGTTCCCATTGACAAGTTAAAAAGTTTGGTATAATATATCTAAAGTGTATATAAATAGAGTTGAATGCCCACCAAGTAGGGTTTATGTCTATCACAAATGAAAGGATGTTATTTATGAAAGTTAAATTTAATGTACAACAAAATGGTGTAAATACGTTAAAGGAAAAATTCGAATTACATAGTAATTCAGAGTTAAAGAAAACGTATATGGTAATAGGGAGCATGAAAGACACTGGTTTTGATATTTTAGAAGAGTTTTTGATTGATCTAAAGGCGCGTAAATATTTCATGGTAGGCATAGATAAAAAAAATACAACGAGAAGAATATTGGAAGAATTGTGTAGGTATACTAAGAATGTTTATGTGTATAACAACAATTATGAGGACGAGCTTGATGCAAGCGTATATGTTTTTGAATATACAGAAAAAGCTATAGTTTATGTTACAAGTGGAAGTTTGTCGTTAGCGTCTTTTTCAACAGACTTAGCATGCTATGTAGAGGTTATCTTTGATTTTGATAAGTCTCAAGACGAAATTGAATATAAACAGTTCATAAGTGCTATTGTAAAGGAATCAAAAAATGAAGCTTTCGTTCAGATAGACAAGTTGTATATCGACAAGCTGGTCGACGATAAAGAGATATTTTCCACGAAGCAATATATTCATAATCTTCCTAGTATATCTGAGTTGCTACAAAAGAATTCTAATAATTCTTCTGAAGAATTTGACGATGTATCTGGAGGAGCTCATGTTGGTATGCCAAAGGTGGATTTTGACGCGCTTGAATGTTTAGATGATATTGATGTAGATATAAGTTCGAAAATTGAAGATAACATAGATGACGAAGAGGTAGATGAGCGTGAAGATGTTATTGATGAAAAATCTGAAGAGGTATCAGAAGATATTTTAGAAGAGATTAAAGATGTAGCAAAATCCGAAGAGGAAAGATATGAAATTTCAGCTGATGTAATAGATATGGAGAGTATGCTCTTTGAAAAAGCGGACATAAAACTTGTAAAAAATACTAAAAAGAATAGCAAAGACACGGATGAAACAAAGAGTAGAAAAGTTGATTTAGAAAAAGTTTCAAATTTATTTTTGGAATTGCCGGCTAAGAATTTGAAAAACACAGGAAATTTAAAGGTTCCAAATTATATTAAAGATTTGATAGAAAACTTTTTTGAGGGGTTAAATAAAGAGAAGTTTATGAAAAGTGCTACTGGAAGTTTGCAAAGAAAACAAAACATTACAGTAGAAATAATTGACGTAAATAATGATATGAAATATAAAGAGAATAATGCTAGTATTACGGAAGTTCAAAATAAGACATATGTATCTTTTGATATAGATAAATTAAAAGATATTCAATATGAAGAAAAAGACATAGCTAGAATAATAAAACTTTCATGTAATACATATCATTTAGAGATAATACCTAAAACGACAGAAGAATATGTAATATGGAAAAAACTTTGTACCACAGCTATGAGAGGAACAGATAGGTGCTATGGTGTGATGTAGTAAAACTAAAAAGAGACAGCAAAGTTGCTGTTTCTTTTTAGTTTTTACGACTTTATAGTAGACTTTGTTGGAAAAACTCCAACAACGCAAGTTAATGGGTAAATGATACTGTGTTTTCCAACTATTGCTCCAGGATTTAACACTGAATTGCAACCAATTTCTGTGTAATCTCCAACAAAAGCGCCTACTTTTCTTAAACCGGTAGCAATTTCATGACCGATATATACTTCGTGCTTCGAAGATTTCAGGTTAGACAGAATTACACCTGCACCTAAATGTGTGAAGTTTCCAAGTATTGAGTCACCTATGTAGTTATAATGAGGGGCTTGTACATTGTTAAGAAGAATTGAGTTTTTGATCTCAGTTGAATTACCAATAACACAATTTTCGCCAATTATAACTTTTCCTCGAATTAAAGCGTTGTGCTTTAATTCAGTGCCGTGACCAATTATTGTAGGCCCATAAATGTTAGCGTCTTCTGCAATTCTTGCAGTTTTGGATATCCATACATTTTTCATGCCATCTTTACCACAAATACGAGTGTACTCTTTTTCTGGTAACAGTTTGCCAAGAGTCAAAGTGAAGTCACCAATAATTGGTAACACTTCCCAAGGATATTCTTTTTGGTTTAACAATTCGTCAACTAAAGTTCCTTTAAAGTCATACAAATTTTCTATAATAAGTTCTTCGGATTTTAACATATAATTACCTCCTATAGTTTCCATGTCTCCACTTATTATCTAAATGAAGTGGTGGAAGATTATGATAAACAAAAACTAGAAGTATAAAAAATAAGTTTTGTTCATTATATCATAGAGAAGTATAAAAGTAAAACATGATTTAATAGTACTATTTGGTATATTTTGAGCAATTTTACTTGAAAAAACTTGGGTTTACTGGTAAGATAATATGGAAATAAGGGGAATGAATAATGCAGTTAAAAAGAATAGAATTACAAGGTTTTAAATCATTTGCAGATAAAACCGTAATAGAAGTAGAAGAAGGAATTACTACAATAGTAGGGCCAAACGGAAGCGGTAAAAGTAATATTTCCGACGCCATAAGATGGGTGCTAGGAGAGCAAAGTGCTAAGTCTTTAAGGGGCTCTAATATGTTAGACGTAATATTTTCAGGAACAGAGCAAAGAAAACCACTTGGTATGGCAGAAGTTACACTTGTTTTAGATAATTCAGACCATAGCTTAAATATAGAATACACAGAAGTGTCAGTAACACGTAGAGTATATAGAAGTGGTGAAAGTGAGTATTATATAAACAAAACTCAGTCGCGCTTAAAAGATATACAAGAATTGTTTATGGATACAGGTGTAGGACGTGACGGATATAGCATTGTAGGACAGGGAAAAATAGACAGCATAATATCTTCAAAATCTGAAGAAAGAAGGAACATATTTGAAGAAGCGTCAGGTATTGTAAAATACAGAACAAGAAAAGATGAAGCGTTGAGAAAGCTTGAAAATACAAATATAAACCTAGATAGAGTAAGAGATATATTGCAAGAAATAGAAAAAACACTTGGACCATTAGAAGAAAAAAGCAAAGTTGCAAAGAAGTACTTAGAATTAAGAGACGAACTAAAAAACATAGATATCAAGCTATTTGTGGACTTGGTGGATAACACATCAAGTGATCTTGGCAAATTAAACTCACAAGTTGAAGCTTTAAATGAAAGTATTAAACAAAGTGAGACAGAGCTTAATACAATACAAAAAACAAGCGATGAAACAAGAGTTGCCTTAGAAGAATTGCTGTTAGATATAGATAAAAAACAAGAAGAATATTACAAGTTATTAAATGAAAAAGATAGACTATCTTCACGCATAGAAGACTTTGATGGAAGAATGAGTAACGCTAAAGAATCAGTAGAAAAGCTAAAAGAAGAAATACAAGAAAGCAAGACAAGCATAGATTTGTTACAGCAAGAAATAGTAACACGTAATTCTAAAAAAGAGAATATGAAAACAAACAAAGAGCGTTTTGTGTTAGAACTTCAAGAAAAAGAAAAAGAATTAAAAGAACTTGTAATGAACATGTCAGAGCAAGAGCTTGAAATAGAAAAACTGAAAGCAGACTGCGAAGCTAAAAAAGAAAGTATTTCAGAGTTAAAGCTAGAGATAGGAACTTCTAATGCAAAAATAGAAGCAGCAGAGGCAAGACTAGATACGCTAAACAGGCAAGAAGAAAAGAAAGAAAATCTTGGCACGCTAAACGATGAGTTAGAAAGCATAAAAAAAGAGTATGATGAAAAGAAACTAGCCCTTGAAAAAGCAGGCGAGTTTATGCAACAAGAGACTTTAAGAAAGCAAGAATTAGATAAGTATTTTTCAAGTATTTCTTCTACTGAAGATGAGCTTAAACAAAAGATATTAGAAGCAAAGTCAAAGTTAAATTACATGACAAATTTAGAAAATGAAAATGCAGGATATGTATCTAGTGTAAAAAGCATAATGGACATGACAAAGAGAAATGCCGCATATTCAGGTAGAGTATTTGGTACGATGGCGGGAATTATTTCAACTGACGAGAAATACGAAAAAGCAATAGAAACTGCAATGGGAAGTTATCTACAAAACATAGTTGTAGATACAGATAAGACCGCAAAAGATTTGGTGCAGTTTTTAAAAGATGGAGCACTTGGTAGAGCAACATTTTTACCAATTGAAAGTATAAGGTTATATAAAGAAGATATTCCAGCAAAAGCCAAGTCTATGCCTGGATATATTGGTACAGCAATAGAACTTGTGTCATTTGATAAAAAGTTTGGCGCAGTAGTAAGGCTGGCACTTGGAAGAAGCGTTATAGTAGATACAATAGAAAATGGAATAAAAATATCTAAAGTGACTATGCATAGTGCAAAAATAGTGTCACTTTCAGGAGACGTAATAGCTACAACGGGAAGTATAACAGGTGGCCATGCTGCTACAAAACAAGTAAATTTAGTTGGAAGAAATAGAAAACTTGTGGAGTATCAAAAAGCGTTAGATACTGCAAACCAAAACTACCTTGAATTTCAAAATAGTTTCAAGGACAAGAAAAACGAGTTAGAAACGCTAGTGTCAAAACTCAATATAACTAAATCAGATTTTGATAAAGCAAATATAGAATACAATATAATATCTGAAAGATTAACACAAACATTAAAAGAAGCAGATAGACAGAAAAATAGTATAGAGCAACGAAATTCAGAAAAAGAAGAATTGAAAAACAAAGTAATATCTTTAAACGAAGTAATTGCAAAACTGCAAGAAAAAATAGACGAAATATCTCAAACGCTATATGTAGCACAAGACGAAATTGCAGAGTATACAAGATTTAATAAAGAAAAACAAGAAAAGATAAACTTTCTAAACGAAGATATAATGAATTTAAAAGTATCAGTATCTTCATTTGACGAATCAGCATTATCTATTGACGAAATGGTAGAAAAAATTACTCAAGATATTTCAAACTTCTATGATAGCATAGCAAGAAAAGAAGAGTTGATTAAAGGCTATACAGAAGAACTTGAAAAAGGCGAGACAGATAATACAAAAGATAAAGAGAATTTAGAGCAAATAGAAAATACCATAGAGCGAGAAGCAAAGAACTTAGAAAAACTTAAAGCAGATAAAGGAATAAATATTGCACGTCAAAGCGAATTAGAAAAATCAATGCTAGATACAGTAGGTGTGTTAGATAAGTTGAAAAACGAATTATCACGTGTCGAAGCAAGAAAGAGCAAATATGACGCAGAAGTAGAGATGTTAAGAGTAAAAATGTGGGAAGAGTACGAACTTACTACACTTGGAGCAAGAGAACTTGCAAAAGGTTTAACGTCACTTGAAAACGAGTCAAAAACAAAGCTAGAGTCACGTGCAAATAAGCTAAAGAGCGAAATAAAATCTTTAGGCGAAGTAAGTGTATCTGCTATACAAGAATATAAAGATTTAACCGAAAGATATTCATTTATGAGTAATCAAAAGGTAGACTTAGAAGATACCAAAGTGAAACTTGAAAACTTAATTGAAAACACAACAAGCATAATGAGAACACAATTTGCAAAACAGTTTAAACAGATAAATGATAACTTCAAAGCAGTATTTACAGAATTGTTCGGCGGAGGTAGAGCGGAGCTTAAACTTACTGACGAAAGGAATGTGTTAGAAAGTGGAATAGAAATAGTAGCAGAGCCACCAGGAAAGAAGCTGCAAAGCTTGTCGCTTTTATCTGGAGGAGAAAAAGCACTTACAGCTATTGCAATATTATTTGCAATACTTAAGATAAAGTCACCACCATTTTGTATACTAGACGAAATAGAGGCAGCACTTGACGATGTAAACGTAGCACGTTTTGCGTCATACATTAAAAAATATTCTGACGAAACACAATTTTTAGTTATAACTCACAGAAAAGGAACTATGGAAATAGCGTCATCTGTGTATGGTGTTACAATGCAAGAGTATGGTGTGTCAAAGCTTGTTTCTATGAAAATGAAGTAAAGAGGTATGTTTTAATGGATATTTCAATGATGATAGATGGATATAAATTTAATTATAGAGTAGAGTGTGTAATTAAAAATAATGGAAAAGTTTTATTACATAAAAATAAAGACGACGACTTTTTTGCGTTACCTGGTGGAAGAGTAGCTGTTGGCGAAGACTCAGTTACTACTTTGAAAAGGGAGTTTAAAGAAGAAATTGGCACAGATATCGAAGTAAAAGAGTTTGAAGGATTAATTGAGAATTTCTTTGAATATAGTGATAAAAAATATCACGAATTAATGCTTTTGTTTGAAGCTGAATTTTGCGATAAAAACTACTATGACAAGGAAAAAATAGTTGGTATAGAAGATAATGGAAAACTTGAATTCGTTTGGAAGTCGATAGAAGAAATAAAAGGTTTAGATGTTAGACCAAAATTTTTAAAAGAAAAAATAGTTTTAGGTGAAAAAGCGGGTCACATAATAAATGACATGTTACTTTAATGAAAATGAAATAAAGTTTTTGAAAAAGTCACGGAATGAAATTCCAAAAAATCACGGAATGAAAACATGAAATTGCAAATATATAGATATAGGTAAAGTAAAATTTATCTATATTTTTTTGTTTAAATTCGAAAAGTTCAACGCTTAAACGATAAAATTGCGATAAAAGTGCAAAAAACACAAATAAATATTCAAAAAAGTTTACAAACTATAATAAAAAGAGTATAATATAGTAAGAATATACAAGGAGGTATTGTATGTTAGTACAGTTTAGCGTTGAAAACTATATGTCAATTAAAGATAAAGTAGTATTTAGTATGTTAGCTTCTTCTGACAAGGAACTATCTGAAAATGTAATAAGTAACAAAAGTGAAAAATGCTTAAAGTCAGCGGTAATATATGGTGCTAATGCTTCGGGAAAATCTAATTTTTTGAGGGCTATAAGAGCTGTGGCACTTATGATGATAAATTCAAATAATATGCAGCCTGGAATGACTTTGCCCATAGTACCATTTAAGTTTGATACTGACTTTGCAAGGCGTCCAAGTTCTTTTGAACTTATAATGATTATTAACGATGTGAAATATGTATATGGATTTGTGGCAGATAGTACAAAAATATATGAGGAATATTTATATTATTATCCAAATGGTAGGGAAACTGAGATTTTTGAAAGAACTAATGTTAATAAATTTCATTATACAGTGGCTGAAAGAAAGTTAAAAGATATAGAGGAGAAAAATACTGAAAACAAATTTTTCTTGGCCACTGCTACTACATGGAATTATGAAAAAACTAAGCCAGTTTTTGATTATATAACAAACGGAATAAATGTGTTATTTGACTATGAACAGATAAAAACAACTTCATTTGAAGAGTATAATAGCGATAGTACGGGGGAATTAAGAGAATTTGCGTTAAAAGTTTTGAATGAGGCAGAGCTTAACATAAATAACTTTACAGTGTCAAATGTAGAAATGACAGAAGAACAGCTAAAAATGTTGCCACCTGAATTAAAAACATTTTTCCCAAATGGAAGAAAAGGATATAGCATAACTACAACACATAATGTTATAGACCAGGAAGGAAATGAAAGAAATATAAAACTGGACTTTGAAGAAGAATCATTAGGAACGAAGAATTTATTTATACTAAATCCATTTTTACTACATGTTTTAAAAGAAGGAAAAATGTTAGTTATTGACGAGCTAGATAGAAGTTTACATCCATTTCTAGTTAAATATATTGTTAAGTTATTTAATAGCGAAGAATACAATAAAAATGGAGCTCAGCTCATATTTAACACACACGACACAAATTTGTTAAGTCTGAACTTGTTTAGAAGAGACCAAATTTGGTTTACAGAAAAAGATTACAAAAGTGGAGCAACAGACATGTATCCGTTAGACGACTTTCCAGTTAGAAAAACAGAAAATATACAAAAGGGATATCTTAACGGAAGATATGGTGCAATACCATTTGTAGCTATGGGGGATAATCTATGGCCAGAAGAATAGAACAAATTAAGAGAAATAGAAAAAATAGAAAAACAAAAGGAAATATATTGTTTGAGTTTGAGGGGAAAAATAAAACAGAAGAAATATATTTTAGAAACTTTCAGAGTAGAAGTAATCCATACAATTTGAAGTTTGCTTATGGAAATGATACAGACCCAGTTAGTATGGTAAAGTGTTTAATTAGCTACATGAAAAAAGAAGATATAAGTATAGAAAATAATGATAAAATATATTGTGTTATAGACGCTGACACAGATTTGAATAAGCAAAAGAAGATAGACGAGGCAAAAAAACTTGCTTTAAAAAATGGAATTGAAGTGATAATTTCTACTCCAGCATTTGAATTATGGTATAGACTACATTATTCATATACTAGTAAAATGTATGCATCTAGTAAGGCTCTTATAGACGACTTGAAAAAGTTTATTCCATATTATGAAAAAAACATAAATGTATATGACGAAATAAGTTCAAAAACTCAAGATGCAATAAATAACAGCAAAAGACTAGAATTGGAACAAATAAAAGCTACAAACGATGTGGATACTGTAAACTGTAACCCATACACTGCGGTGTATAAACCAGTTGAATATATATTGAGTGTGTCAAAATAAAGAGAAGATATAGATAAGTCAAAATTTATCTATATCTTTTTTATGGGTGATCGGTGCATTTGGTGTCATTGGGGACGTTTTGGGAGCACTGAAAAAGTCGATATTTTAAAAATATTAAACATTTAAATCAATGTTTTTTAGATTTTAAGTTTACCATAAATTCACTTTTTCAGCAATCCCGGACGTTTTCAAATGACACGTTTTTCAAAAACTACACAATAGTGTCATTTGAAAACGTCCCCAATGACACTCAATGACACATTCATATGTATATTTTAAAAAAAACTAAATAAAATAATACTAGAGTAAGGAGAGTGTGTAAATTGTCTAAATTCAAAATATATTTTAAAGCAATTCTAATTCCACTTATTGTTGGAGGAGTAGTAGGCTTTATTATGTCTGGCTCAATTGACTATAACACGTTAAAACAGCCACCACTAGCACCGCCAGGCTGGCTATTTCCAGTTGTTTGGACTTTGCTATATATTCTTATGGGAGTGTCATATGGCCTGCTTGAAGAAAAGGGAAAGCTAGATACAAAGACCAAAGTTATATATTACGTACAGCTTGGAATAAATGCACTGTGGTCAATAATATTTTTTGTATTAAAATTAAGACTTTTAGCATTTATATGGATAATACTTTTAGATGTAGTAGTAATATGGTACATACTTACGCTATATAACAAAGACAAAACAGCAGGATGGCTACAAATACCATATTTGGTATGGATATCATTTGCAACATATCTAAACTATGCTGTATATCTATTAAATAGGTAATTGTGTCAAATATGTCAGAAAATGTGTGACAATATGTTTTTTAGCACTCAACTGTTGCGAGTGCTAAAATTTGATGTATAATATATGTGTAAGAAGTAAATAATACTTCTACATGTGTAAAAAGGTATTAAACACATATATAAGAAGGAGTGATTTTTATGTTGATGATACCAAGAAGAAAAAATGAATTTGATTTATTAGATGATATGTTTGGAGAGCCATTTTTCAGAGAAACTGAAAGTAAAATTATGAAGACAGATATTAAGGAAAAAGACGACAAATACATCATAGATGTAGATTTGCCAGGCTATGAAAAAGAAAATATCAAAATGGAAATAGAAGATGGATATCTAACAATTCATGCTACAACAGACACAAGTAAAGAAGAAAAAGAAGAAGGCAAATTCGTTCGTAAAGAACGTTATGTAGGTTCTTGTTCTAGAAGCTTTTATGTAGGTGAAGAAGTACAAATTGAAGATGTAAAGGCATCATTTAGAAACGGAACACTAAAAGTAGAAGTAGCAAAGAAAGAAAAAGCAAAAGAAGTGCCAGCTAAAAAATATATTGAAATAGGCGATTAGTGGTATCGTGTGTCATTTGGGACGCTCTCAAATGACACAAATATGAAAAATTACCAAGGACTTGTGTCTTGGTAATTTTTTGCATAATAATACACAAGTAAAAATATTTATTGTAAATCAAGCATAATTATGTTAATATATACTAAGGTGAAAAAATGCAAGATAAATTTAAAATATATATTATACAAATGCATACAAACACGTTACCTGCAAGGATAATAAAAATGTTTACGAGATATGAATATAGTCATATAGCTATATCTTTAGATAAGTCATGTAATAGAATATATAGTTTTGGAAGAAAAAAAGTAAACAACTTTTTAAATGGTGGTTTCGTAGTGCAAGAAAGGCAAGGAGAGTTTTTTAAAAAGTTCAAAAACACAAAATGCAGAATATATGAATTAGAGGTAAGCCCTGAGCAGTATAATAGTGTAGAAAGTAAGCTTTATGAAATGGAACAGCGTAGTAAAGAGTATAAATATGACTTTTGGGGCATAGGAATGAGGCTATTAAAAATACCAGTAACATTTAAAAACAAATATGTTTGCAGTTATTTTGTAGCAGAGTTACTTGAGACGTCTGGGATATGCACATTTGGTAAGCAAGTGTGTCTAACAGTTCCTAAAGATTTTGAACAAATTAAAGGTGCAAACAAGATTTATGAGGGGAGATATGTCAATTGACACTGATTTGACACAAAATGGGTTTTATGTTATTATATCTGAGTCAAAAGGAGAAAAGAATTATGCTTAATTTTTTAAAAGGAATAGTAGTTGGAATTGGTGGTATTGCTCCAGGACTAAGTGGTAGCGTACTTTTAGTTATATTTGGGTTGTATCAAAAAACAATAGATGCGATAGGAACATTGTTTAAGAAGTTTAAAGAAAATGTGATGTTTCTAGTACCGCTATTTGCAGGTTTTGGAGTAGGTGTATTATTATTTAGTAAGGTAGTAGATTTTCTGCTTAAAAGCTATGAAATGCAAACAAGATTTGCTTTTTTAGGATTAGTTTTAGGTACAATTCCGTTATTTTATAAAGAAGTAAAAAAAGAAGGCTTTAGCAAAAAATATTATATATACATAATACTTGCTGCAATCGCTGGGTTAGCGTTATTTTTCTTTAATGGTAATCTATTCCCAACAATAACTACACCTAATGTATTTCAGTCAATTTTGCTTGGTGTAGCAGTTGCAGGATCTTCAATAGTACCTGGTGTAGATAGTGCAGTAATATTATCTTCACTTGGCTTGTATGAGTTATATGTGTCATCTTTAGCAACGCTTAACTTTACTGTGCTTATTCCAGCAGCAGTTGGCCTAGGAGTGGGAGCACTTGTAATATCTTTTGTAATGAGTAAGCTTATAAAAAGGTTCTATACAGCAACATTTTCAATAATATTTGGATTGTTTTTATCAATAATTCCAAATGTATTAAATTCTAGTTGCAAACTTGGATTAAACGCAGCGTCAGTTTTATCCATAATATTTGTATTTGTAGGCTTTGCTGTGTCATATTATTTAGGAGATATACAAGGAAACAATGAAAAGATTAAAAAGTTGTTTAGTAAATTTAAAAAGACTAAATAACAAATTGTAAATAGCAAATAGCAAAGTAAAATATAACCTTTCAAAATCAGAAAGGTTATATTTTTACATACTTTTTAAGTTTATCTTGAATTTTTGTTTCAATTCGTGAGACATAAGAACGAGATATACCTAAAATATCTGCTACTTCTTGTTGTGTTTTAGCGTCTGAGCCGTCTAGACCATAACGCATACATATTATTTGACGTTCTCTTTCAGGTAATTTGCTGTTTATGTATTCTAATATTTGTTTGGTTATAACTTTGTTGTAAATGTTATCAATTGGGTCAATATCGTTACTTTCTAAAATATCTACAAGTTCCATATCGTTCCCGTCTTTATCTGTACCAATGACGTTGTTTATAGAAATATCGCCAGCTGTTTTTTTAGAGCTTCTTAGGTGCATTAAAATTTCATTCTCAATACACCTTGAACAATACGTAGATAGCTTAAAGCCTTTGTTCTCGCTAAAGCTGTTTATTCCTTTAATTAGTCCAATTGTTCCAATAGAAATAAACTCTTCACTTTCTTGTACATTTGAAGAATACTTTTTAGCAATATGAGCAACAAGACGTAAGTTGTGTTCTATTAGTTTGTTTTTTGCATCTTTATCTCCTTCAAAGTACTTTTTAAGCAAATATTCTTCTTCTGTTTTAGATAGTGGCTCAGGGAATAGGTTACTAGAAGATATATAGCCAAATAAAAAGAAGATGTATGAGAATATGTTGGATAAAAAAGATAATATCATTAAATTCGCCCCTGTTTAAAAAGTATGAAGTGCATGTGTTAAATTTGCATGTCACGGTTGTCACTAAGCAAAGAAAAGTATATTGGACTTACTTTTTTGTAGGTCTCCAATATACTTCTTTAGATATTCATCACATTTAACTTTCTATTTTAACAGAAACATTTTCTTTTTCTTCGTCTTTTACTTCAAAAAACTCAACTTGTTTAAAACCGAACATTCCAGCAATAATATTTGTTGGTACAGTTACAATCTTTGTGTTATATTCTGTAACTTCAACGTTGTATATTCTTCTTGCAGCTTGTAATTGGTTTTCCATTTTAGTTAGCTGTTTTTGTAAATTTAAAAATGATTTATTTGCTTTTAGTTCTGGATATTTTTCTGCAAGCAAAAGCACTCTATTGTATTCTTCATTTAATTTAGCTTTTTCGGGCAACGCACTATCTTTTGCAGTTTCTTGTCTTAACTTAACTAAGCTTTCTAGTACTTCTTTTTCATATTCTTTTTCGCCTTTTACTACTTCAACTAAGTTTGGTATTAAATCGAAACGCTGTTTTAGGTATATGTCTATTGCTTTTTTTGCTTGTTCTACTTGCAAACTTTTTTTCTTAAAATAGTTGTATTTAGTTATTATATATATTACTAGTATAAATAGTATAATTATTAAAATTATCATAAATTCCACCTCGTTATATCTCTAATTCATTTATGTGATTATTTATCATTTCGGTTATTTTATTTACGTGGCACAACAAGTCATAGTATTTTTTAAGTTTGTCTACTCCCATGCTGTTTTTCCACAAAGACATTTCAAAAGAATTTCCTGTGTGCATTCTAAAATATATTTTGCTACCCTCTATTGCAAGTTCAAACATACTTCCAAGATCTTTTTTTATATCTAAAAACTCTGTCATAACATCTGCTGTTAAAAGTCCCATTGCAGTTATCTTGTTATCTGCAAATACGTCAAATGTTTTTTCAAATTCAGGCATGTCCACTTTTACATTAGTTTTATTACGTCTTGCCAAAAAGCGGTTAGACGTTATGTATAAATTTGTATTTAATGGTTTAACCAAGTCACAAAAACCAGCAATTCCTAAAAAAGAAGTTGAGTATGTGGTATTTCCATCTTCGTCAGTAGATTCAGTTTCTGTATGAACTTCTGAAAAGATTAAGTTAATAGCATTGTTTGTAACAACTAAGTCTTCTGAGTGGTATCTGTCATAGTGGTCCAAGAAAGCCCTGCTATTGTATTCACGAGAAGAAATTCCATTGGTATATTTGTATTGTGAATTAGGAAATACTGCACGAACAAGGTCGTTAATTACTCCAGTTTTATATACGTTACTTCCGCTTTTGCCAGATATTAGGTTAATAACTATTATACTAATAACTAGGTAAAATATAGAAAAATGTAGTATAAGGAAATATGTTTTAGCTAAAACGAGCAGTAACAGTAAAAGACAATATATTGCAAAAGCAATTTTAACTTTTTTCTTTTTAGCATTTTGCACCTTAGATATTTTTTCGCCATATTTAGAGTATATCTCGTTATATATATCATTAAAAGCTTTTGACATTTTCATATCTCCTTACGTACTTTGGAGCTTCCAACGGGAGTCGAACCCGTGACCTCGTCATTACCAATGACGCACTCTGCCAACTGAGCTATGAAAGCATTACAGAATAAGTATACCACATAAGTAAATTATGTCAATGGAAAATATTTAAGTTAAAACTATTGTATGAAAGAAATGTGATAATGTCTTATATAAAGAAATGACAAAATGTCCCGACTA
>CAYZTN010000022.1:0-18971 GCA_964481385.1 uncultured Clostridium sp.
AGGGTAATTTCCACATTGTTAGAAAAAACAACTGAATTTACTTTTTCAATTGAGGGTTTTGAAAATTATGTCAATCAAAACCGCAAATTAATTGACTTTTTAGAATGTTTTTGATATAATTATTCTGTCATAAAAACGTAGTTATTTTTTTAATAAAAAAGGAGTTAAAATGTATATCATCATCACAAACGAACCACGACTAGTCGAAATCGCCAAAGCATCAAATGCTAAGGTTTTGGCTCTTGAGTCTACAACTCAAGAATTCACCAATGCAACTTCGATAACAGACATTAAAAGTTGTCAAAACGTAATATCAGAATTACTTCTATCACTTAGCATACCACCTAATATCAAAGGCTTTAAATATCTAAAGTATTTATTGTTTTTACTTCTATCTAAAGATGATTATGAAGATGTTTGCCTAACAAAAAAATTATACCCAGATGTCGCTAAACATTTTCAAACAACTTCTGATAGAATAGGTAGAGCTATACGGACCGCAATAAATCATTCTTGTGACCAAGCACCAATTGAACTTATGGAAAAAATATTTGGTCCATCTATTGGCATGAATATTTACGAAATGACAAATTCGAAATTCATTTTTGGACTTAAGATTTATCTACAAAAAGATTTCTCTTTTAAGTTTACAGAATGAGGGTTTTCTCTAAAAAACAATCAGCTCATTATTATGAGCTGATTGTTTTTTTACCTTACTATCCTAGTCTTTTTCCTCGTATTTATCTTCTTTATATCTATTAATTCGTTTTTCTTATCATAAACGTTTCTACTAGCCTCATTTCCCGTAGCTTCCTTCAAAGCCTGTGCCTCTTCTTCAGATATTCTTTCTTCTATTTTTCCATCAACTACTTTTTTAATATACATATTAGAACCATGAATTGAGTGAACATTATTTAATAACACTCCGTTATTATCCTTATTTAGCATGCATAAAGCAAAACTTAACTTATTGTCCGATTTGTCATACGCGTTATATTTCACAAGTCCAGTTTTCCTTATAGCTACATTCATGCTTTTATCTATACTCTTACAATAGTCTTTAGTATCTACACATTTCTGTTCAACTTCGTCTAATCTTGCAAACAGCTCCACAAATTTATCTTTCACATTTGCTGTATTGTTAAACTTAGCAAGAGTTGTGTCATACATCTTTTTTAATTTAGATACTTTACTCACGTATACTAGAAGCACTGCTATATTTATTACTCCAATTATTATTCCTATCACTGCAAGTACATTTTCCACATTATCACCTTTACAATTCTATATTTAATTTTTCTAAAAGACTAGCTAATCCATCATTATTGTAATACTCAATAATAACTCGTGGGTTTGTCTTACTACTATCTAGCTTTACTTTCATTCCAAAATACTGGCTTAGTTTTTCTTCTATTGCTTTGTTTAAAGCACTTTTCGTAACAAGCTTTTTCTTCTTTTTTACGTTATATTTATTTGCTTCGTCATAAATTAACTTTTCAACTTCTCTTACAGTAAGCTTTTTGTCTACTATCTTTTTAGCAACTTTCATTTGCTCTTCAGTATCTTCTATCGTAAGCAATGCTCTTGCTTGTCCTTCTACAAGCTTTCCATCAAGTACCATTTCTTGAACACCATCAGATAATTTTAAAAGTCTTAATATGTTTGAAACTGTTGATGGATTCTTAGCAGTAACCCTTGCTACATCCGCAACTGTATATTCCTCAATATCCATAAGTTCTTTTAAAGCATGTGCTATTTCCATTACATTTAAATCTTCTCTTTGAATATTTTCTATAAGAGCAACTTGTTTTTTCTTTCCGTCAGTATAATCTTTAACAATAGCAGGAATTGTTTCTTTTCCAGCCATTTTAGACGCTCTCCATCTTCTTTCTCCAGCTACTATTCTGTATCCAGTGCTGTCTTTTACAACAAGTATTGGTTGAATTACACCATGCTCTTTTATACTCTCAGATAATTCCTCAAGCCTATCTTGGTCAAACTTTTTTCTAGGCTGATTTAACATTGGCTCTACCTCAGCCATTTTAAGTTCTACAACTTTATCTAAAACCGTATCCTTATCTTTAGCAGCCTTTGCTACTTCCGCTACTTCTTGTGCGTTATCAAAAAAGGCATTTAAACCTCTTCCCAGACCTTTGGTTGACATAATATTTCCTCCTATTTTTTATCACTATTCTTTTTTACTAGCTCTTTAGCGAGCTTTTTATATGTTCTTGCACCTTTAGATAACGGATCATATACCGTAATTGGTAAACCATGACTTGGTGCTTCGCTTAGCCTTATATTTCTTGGTATTACTGTCTCAAAAACTTTGTCCGCAAAATACTTTTTAACTTCCTCGTATACTTGAGTAGAAAGTCTTGTCCTAGAATCAAACATTGTAAGGACTACTCCTTCTATTTCAAGTTCTGGGTTCAACCCTTGCTGTACTAGTTTTATTGTGTTAACCAACTGTCCCAAACCTTCTAATGCGTAATATTCCGCTTGTATTGGAACAAGTACGCTATTTGCTGCAGCAAACGCGTTTAATGTTATTAGTCCCAAAGATGGTGGACAATCTATAAATATATAATCAAACTTTTGCTCTAGACTTTCTATCGCAAGTTTTAATCTCATCTCTCTTGCTTCTAATGGTACAAGCTCTACTTCAGCTCCAGCTAAATCTATACTAGATGGACAAATATATAAATTTTTAACCATTGTAGGTTTAATTACAGACTGTAATGTCGCCTCTGCAATTAAAACATCATAAATAGATTCATTTTCCAACTTAGATACACTTAAGCCACTTGTAGCATTACCTTGTGGATCAATGTCTATAAGTAAAACTTTCTTTCCTCTTTCAGCAACACAAGTACTCAAATTGATTGCAGTTGTAGTCTTTCCTACGCCTCCCTTTTGATTTGCTATTGCTATTACTTTTGCCATACATATACACCTCGAACCTATTATATCACAAATGTAGCAAAAAAAAAGAGTAATCTTAAAAAAATTAAAATTACTCTCTAATATTTTGTAATTATAGCGGACTTTTCTTAATCTTCGCAAATTGTCTTGGATACTTACTTAATGTGCTTTCTGTTTTTGTGTATATTGCAAGATTATGTCCTAATACACTTTCTCCAATATGCAATTCATACTCCATAACTTCTGTTTGTTTTAAACTCAACTGTTTCTCCGCATTCTTGCTATTTTTCATTTCTTCTTGCAATTTATCTGCCTTCATATATATGCACTTGCCATTTGTTTTTACAAATGGAGCTGTTATCTCTATTAACACATTAAGACTTGCAACAGCTCTGCTTATGCTAATATCGAACACACCACGGTATATTTCTTCCCTTGCAGCCTCCTCTGCTCTAGCATGGACCGCTGTAACATTTTTTAATCCTAGCTTTTCTATTACATCATTTAAAAATATAACTCGCTTTTGTAAAGCGTCTAATAACGTAACTTGAACATTCTCATTGCAAATTGCTATAACTAAGCCTGGTAAACCTGCACCAGTTCCCACATCTATAACTTTACTACCATCAGAAATACATTTTATAGCATATGCACTATCCACAAAATGTTTTATAATTATTTCTTCGTCATCAGTTATAGCAGTAAGGTTTATTTTTTCATTCCATTCAAGTAATAATTCCCTATATAAATACAACTTTTCAAGCTTTTCTGAAGTTAGCTCAAGCCCTATTTTACTGAATTCTTCCGCTGTTCTTTTTAAAAAACTTTCTTTAGACAATTTCATGTGAAATTACTCCTTTATTCTTCTATTATGTTGTGCTAATGCTATTAAAAGCACAGATATATCTGCTGGAGAAACTCCAGATATTCTAGACGCTTGACCTACATTTATAGGTTGTTGTTTAGTTAGTTTTTGTCTTGCTTCTAAGCTCAAACCACCAATTGAGTTATAATCTAAATCTTCTGGTATTTGCTTTTCTTCAAGCTTCTTAAACCTGTTGATTTGTTCCTGTTGCAACTTAATATATCCTTCATACTTAATTTGAATTTCAACTTGCTCACGTATAGCTTTGCTAAGTTCAGGTCTTGCTATATCAAGCACAGCTAATGCATCGTAAGAAAGTTCTGTTCTTTTAAGTAAATCACAAAGATTTGTTCCTCTTGTTATCTCTTGAGAATTATATTTTCTAAGAAGCTCATTAGTTTTATCGTCTGCTTTAACTTTTACAGTTTTAATTCTTGCTAATTCTTGCTCAATTTGTGCTTTTTTCTCCAAGAATTTGTTGTATCTCTCACTAGATACAAGCCCAATATCATGGCCTTTTTCAGTTAATCTCAAATCTGCATTGTCCTGTCTTAACATTAGTCTATATTCTGCACGAGATGTCATCATTCTATATGGCTCATTAGTTCCTTTTGTTACCAAATCGTCTATCAAAACACCAATGTACGCCTCTGACCTATCTAGTGTAAATTCAGGTAGCCCATCTATTTCTCTTGAAGCGTTTATTCCAGCAATAATGCCTTGCGCAGCTGCTTCTTCATATCCTGAGCTTCCATTTACTTGTCCTGCAAAATATAGTCCTTGGTATGCTTTATACCTTAGTCCTAATGTTAAATTAGTAGAATCTATTGCATCATATTCTATTGCATATGCACTACGCATAAACCTACAGTTTTCCATTCCCTCAACTGTTTTATATAGCCTTTTTTGTACTTCCTCTGGCAAAGAGGAAGACATTCCCTGTATATACATCTCGCCTGTATCTAAGCCCATTGGCTCTATAAATATTTGATGGCGTTCTTTATCTGCAAACCTCATTACTTTATCTTCAATAGAAGGACAATATCTAGGACCAACACTGTGTATGCTTCCGTTATATAACGGTGCTCTATTAATATTTTCTCTTATTTCCTTATGTGTAGCCTCATTTGTATAAGTCAAATAACAGTCTATTTGCTCTTTGTTTTGAAGCTCTTTGTTATTCTCGTTTGTAAAAGAGAATGGTGTAATTTCTGCGTCACCTTTTTGCACTTCCATTTTACTTAAATCTAATGTTTTTACATTTATTCTTGCAGGTGTTCCTGTCTTAAATCTTCTTAACTCAATACCAAGTTTTAACAAACTTTGAGACAATTCATTTGCTGGGAACACGCCGTCAGGACCACTTTCATAAGATACCTCTCCAATAATTACTTTTCCTTTTAAGTAAGTTCCAGTTGCAACAATTACAGCTTTAGTGCCACATATTGCTCCTGTTTTTGTTTTAATTCCGGTTATCTTTTCGCCCTCGGTAATTATCTCAACCACTTCACTTTGAATTATATCTAAGTTTGGCTCGTTTTCTAATACATTCTTCATGTACATGTTATATCTTTTTCTATCTATTTGTGCTCTTAAAGAGTGAACTGCTGGCCCTTTAGATACATTAAGCATTTTAGATTGCACAAAACACGCGTCTGCAGCAATTCCCATTTGGCCACCTAATGCATCGATTTCTCTTACCAAATGTCCTTTAGAAGTTCCTCCAATACTTGGGTTACATGGCATATTTGCTACCGTATCCAAATTCATTACAAACATTGCTGTTTGCTTGCCAAGCCTTGCTGAAGCTAGAGCTGCCTCTATTCCAGCATGTCCTCCTCCTATGACTACAACGTCATAATCTCTATCTATATATTCAAACATTTTTTCCTACTTTCCTAAACAAAACTTTTCAAATATTTTGTTTACAACATCTTCAGATGTAGATTCACCTGTTATACTACCTAATTCGTCTACTGCTTCAGATATAGCAATAGCTGTAATATCTATGCTTTCACCATTTTCAACGCTTTTGATTGCTTTATCTAAGTTTGCTTTTGCGTTATTTAGATTCATTTTATGTCTTTCATTTACTACCAATTTATCTTGCTTTTTATCAAAAGAAGTTATGTCAAATATTTCTTCTATTTTTGCTTTTAATTCATCAATTCCTTCTCCTGTTACAGCGGATAATTTAACACATATAGTGTTTTTATTTATGCTATCTGGAAGACAAGGTATTTCACGTACAATATCTATTTTATTAAAGCAAACAATTAACGGAATATTTTTATGACTTATGCTTTCTATTTGAGCTACGTCTGTATCTTTTATACCGCGAGTTAAATCTATCATGTAAATTACAAGGTCCGTTTTGTCTATAATCTCGATACTCTTTTTAATGCCAATTGCTTCAACGATATCCTCAGTATCTCTTAAACCTGCTGTATCTGATACGTTTACAAGCATATTTCCAACAACAATACTTTCCTCTATTACATCACGAGTTGTTCCCTCAATATCTGTAACAATAGCTCTTTCTTCTTTTGCCAAAGCATTTAAAAGAGATGATTTTCCAGCATTTGTTCCACCAATTATTGCGAGGTCAATTCCTTCTTTTAAACATTTACCTTCTTCTCTAGTTCTCAATAGTTTGTCTATGTTGTCTCTCACACGTTCTAAAATCGATTTTAAGACATTTTCTGATAATTCGTCATAATCGTACTCGGGATAATCTATTCCGACCTCTATTTGAGCCATAAGCTCTATTAAGCTATCCCTATTTTCTTTTATATTTTTTTCAAGTTCGCCTTCTAATTGTGCCATGGCAATTTCTTTTTGAACTTTAGTTTTGGCATTTATTACATCAATAATTGCTTCTGCACGAGATAAATCCATTTTTCCATTTAAAAATGCTCTCTTAGAAAATTCACCAGGTTCAGCAATACGTGCTCCGTGCTTTAAAACTAATTCTAAAACATCTAACGTTACGCGTCTTCCACCATGCGTATTTATTTCGTATACATCTTCTCCAGTGTAACTATTTGGTGCAATAAAACATGAAACCAAAACTTCGTCTATTACTTTTTCATTTTCATTATCCATTATTTTGCCGTACACTATCTTTTGATGTCCAAGCTTATCAAAAGAGGTAAAAATATTAGATATAATTTCACCTGCTTTATCTCCACTTATTCGTATTATGTTTATTCCGCTATTTGTACCGCCTGTACTTATAGCAGCAATAGTATCTGTTGACATAACTTTATTTTCTCTCCTTTATTTAAGTCAGCTATATACTAGCTGACTTATTCAGTTTATTTTTTGTATTTTATTACTAATCTTCTTCTTGGTTCTTCTCCATAACTTTCTGTATATACTTTATCGTTTGACGCAAGTTCTGTATGAATTACCATTCTTTCATATGCTGACATAGGCTCAAGCCTAATGTCTTTTTTGTATTTTACTACGTTTGCAGCCATCTTTCTAGCAAGTGCTTTAAGACGTTCTTCTTTCTTATCTTTGTAATCATTTACTTCTACAAAAACTTTAGCATAATCGCTGTCTTCCTTTTGCAATATTGAGTTAATAGTTGATTGCACCGCATTTAAAGTTTTTCCTTTATACCCAATTAAATGAGCACTATCTCCAGAATCAATCTTAAGAATTACTCTACCATTTTCTGCTGTAACAACATAATTTGATTCGTCTGACATTATTTCAAATATATTAGAAATAATCTCTTTTACTTTAATAACAGTTTTTTCAACTCCGCTCTCGCTTACTTTTTTCTCTACTGTAAGTCTAACCTTAGCCATTTTACTAGAAAGCATTCCTAAAAGTCCTGTTGAAGGTTCGTCAATTACATCAATTTTCACTTCGTCACGTGCTACTTTTAGTTCTTCAAGTCCTTTTCTTATTGCCTCTTCTACTGTTTTGCCATATTGTTCAGTTGTTTTTTTCATATTTATCATTGTACAGTAACATTTACCGTACTCTCCTTTCCCGATTATTTGCCTGCCGTTATCATAACCTTTTCACGCTTTAAAAGCCAATCTGTAACAAGTTGTGAAATAATTCCAAGTACTCCTCCAAGTAACCAATATATTCCAAGCGCTAAAGGCATTGCATATGCGATGATACCAGATAAAAATGGCATCATTATGTTCATAGATTTCTGTTGCTCTCTTTGCTCGTCAGTCATTTTGCTGTTTTTTTGTGAAATATATGTCTGTAAAAACTGAATTAATACACTTAACACTGGTACTAATATAGTCCATTTACTAGGTCTATTTGCCATATCGTTATTAAAAGAATCAGATGGTGTAGCACCAAAATCTATTCCCATAAATCTCATATCAATTAAGCCTTTGCTAGACGCAATCTGTATTTCAGCGTTTTTAGCTTCTTTTTCTGTAACTTCTTCTTTTCCTAGTACTTCCACCGCATATTCTATAACTTGTTCACTTGGAACTTGAGTTATATATGTTAATGGTTGTTTTACTATCCAAAACATTGCAATTATTATTGGAAATTGTATAAGTAATGGCAAACATCCGGCCATTGGGTTTATTTTATACTCTTGATATGCCTTGGCAAGTTCTTCTGCTTGCTTATCTTTATTTCCCTTATACTTTTCTCTTATTTCTTTTTCAAGTGGCGCCAGTTTTTGCATGTCTTTCATTGCTTTTGACTGTTTATAATTTATTGGAAACAATATTAACTTAGTAAGTACTGTAAACAAAATAATAGATAGTCCATAATTTTGTCCGACAGCATTGTATATTAGTCTAATAATTGCTCCTAGCGCCGATGCTATTAAATCCATCATATGCTTTCTCCTATTCTAAATAATCTATTCCGCCTGCATGAAACGGATTACATTTTAATATTCTTTTTAAACCTTTAAAAATCCCTTTAATTATACCATATTTGTCAATAGCTTGCTTTGTATATTCTGAGCATGTTGGATAGAACCTACATTTTGCTCCAAATAAGCCAGATATGTGTTTTTGATAAAAGTTTATCATGCAAATAAATACTTTTTTCAATTAGTCCTCACCTCTTATAAGTCCCACTTCATTTAAGCATTTATGAATATCTTGTTCCACAAGGTCAAATGTTATTTTACCATTATCATAATCTTCTCTAATACTTTTTTTATAGAGTACAACTATTATATATCCAAACTCCAAGTTTTTCTCAATATGCGTATATGCCTCTCTTGCCCACCTTTTTAACCTATTTCTTACAACGCTATTTCCATGTTTTTTGCTAACACAAATACCAAATAAATTCTCTGCATCGCTTTCGTTTCTACGTCTTTTTAGTGTATATATGATAACATATTTTCCTTTAGAAAACTTTCCATAGTTCAAGGTTTTTCTAAAATCAAAAGCTTTCTTTAGCGATTTTGTATTATTCATTTCCTCACCTACGTCTATTTTACCATAAAGACAAAAAAAAATAAAGGCCTTCGCCTTTATATAAAACACAACAATTTACTTATGCAGTTAATTTAGCTCTACCTTTTGTTCTTCTTGCTTTAAGAATAGCTCTACCTGCAGAAGTTTTCATTCTTTTTCTAAAACCATGTTCCTTTTTTTCTTGTCTGTTTTTAGGTTGATATGTCATTTTCATTATAGAACACCTCCTGTACAAATAAAATCTATAATCCTGTTAGACATTTTAGCACATTTTTTTAACAATGTCAATCTTTACTCGATTTATTTTAAAACTTAATTTTTTATTGCCATTTTGTATTGTTTTTTACCTTTTTTTCTGATATATTAGTGATGGTTATTTATAGGCATTTTTCGGCTAAAAAATATAGTCACAAAAATTATGTAAAGAAGTTACTTAATATATATTTATTTAGTCAAGAACTTATCCACACCTGTGGATAAGTCTGTGGATAACTTTTCAGAAAGGTGGGGAAAAAGTGAACGAAAGTTTTATTGAAATATGGGAGAAAGCCCTAGAAATCATTAAGGAAGAGATATCTCCAGTAGGTTATAAAACATACGTGGAAGTTATGGTTCCAAGACTTGTAGATGAAAACACTATTTGTTTTTTAGCACCTTCTCAATACCATATAGAAGTACTAACAAAAAAATATTTAGACTTAATACAAAATTCATTAACTTTTTTAACAAACAAAAACTATATTATTTGTTTTCAATCTAAAGATATGTCCCTAACCAATGACGAAGAGGAAACTCAAGAGATAGAAGAAAGAACTATAGCAAAAACTAATTCAGATGTAACAGTTGAACAAAAAATAGAAGAGAAAACCTCAAAACAAACTGAAGAAAAAAATAGCGTAAACCTAAACGGCGATAGTGGACTTAATCCAAAATATACTTTTGATAACTATATTGTTGGTTCTAACAACCGTTTTGCTCACGCAGCAGCTATTGCTGTGTCTGAAAATCCAGGTACCAAATACAACCCGCTATATATCTATGGGGGAGTAGGACTAGGCAAAACACACTTGATGCAGGCTATTGGACACGCTATAAAGAAAAATAATCCTAACATAAACATAATTTACACAACAGGGGAAAGTTTTACCAACGAACTTGTTTCAGCAATTATGAGAGATAATTCAGATAACGAAACTTTTAGAAACAAATATAGAAAAATTGATGTATTGCTTATAGACGATATTCAATTTTTAGCGGGTAAAGAAAAGTGTCAAGAAGAATTTTTCCACACATTCAATACACTGTTCGAAAGTGGAAAACAAATTATCCTTTCGAGCGAAAAACCACCAAAGCAAATTAACATGCTAGAAGAAAGACTAAAAACACGTTTCGAAATGGGACTTACAGTAGATATTCAAGCTCCGGATTATGAAACACGTTTAGCAATTCTTAAAAAGAAAAGAGATAACGAGCGTTATGTTATGGACGACAGTGTACTTGTAAAAATAGCAACAAAAGTTACGTCAAATATCAGAGAACTAGAAGGTGTATTTAATAAACTGATTGCATACACATCATTTACTAATAATGAATTAACAGACGATATAATAGACAATACAATTGAATCAATACTAGTTAAAACAACTAATGTAGTAACTAGTAAACTAATAATGCAAGTTGTTGCTAAATTCTTTAACATAAAAGTAGACGATATGCTAAGTATGAATAGATCTAAAAATGTGGCATATCCTAGACAAATAGCAATGTTTTTATGCAGGAATGTTATAAACATGACATTTCCACAAATAGGGAAAGATTTTGGAGGAAAAGACCATACAACAGTTCTACATGCGTATAATAAAATTGAAGCAGAATATATGACAAACGAAGAAACTAAAACTTTGATAGACGATATCAAAAAAAGCTTATCTACCAAGGCTTTGAAGTAATTATTACAGAAATATTACAAAAACATTACAATGTGTTACAAAGTTTTAAGTTATCCACAGGTTTCCAGTGGAAAAGCTGTGGATAAACTGTGGATAAAAAATTGTTTGCAGACTTATCCACAAAGTTCAAATGTTCTGTGGATAAAAAAGACAAGTTATCCACAGGTTTGTCCACACGAGTTTTGGCTTATATAGCGGGTTTTGAGTGAGTTATCCACTGTTTCCACAGCCCCTACTACTACTACTACTAAATTATATATATAATATATATTAATTATATAATAATAGTCGAAAATTTTTGAAAAAAGTTATCCACACCCCTGTGGATATAGTGGATAAGTACACTTTGATATACAGACTGTAGACAAAAACGATAAATTTTATAAAAATTATAAAGTAAACAAAAAATGAATTAAAAATAGAAAAGAAATAATATAAATTTTTAGAATAAAAAATATAAAACAAAAAATATTAAAATAATAAATACAAAAAAATAATGGAGGGTATAATAATGAAATTTAAATGTAGTAAGGAAGATTTAATAAAAGGACTAAACTCTGTATCTAAAACAGTAGCTAGCAAAACAACATTACCTATACAAGAAGGTATACTTATAGAAACAGTGGGAAGTAATATAAGATTAATTACAAATGATTTAGAAATAGGAACGGAATATATATTAAATGCAGAGATTGAAGAAGCTGGTGCAACAGTTGTAGATATGAAAACATTTAACGAAATAATAAGAAAAATAGAATCTTTAGAAATTACTTTTGAAGAAAAAGATGGCATATTTGCTATAAAATCTACAAGTGGTGTATTTAAATTGCAAACAATGAATGCAGAAGAATATAAAAGACTTCCTGTATTCAATATAGAAAAACAAATAGAAATATCTCAAAAAGTATTTAAAGATATGGTAAAAAAGACTGTTTTTTCAGCAAGTGTAGATATGAATAGACCGGTGTACACAGGTGTACTTATTACTGTTACAGGTAATGTAATAAATCTTGTTGCAATTGATGGATTTAGAATGGCTATCAAAAAAGAGTTGTTAGAAAGTTATTCAAATGACTTTAAAGCTATTATTCCAGCTAAAGTGTTAACAGAAGTTATTAAATCTCTAGAAGATGAAGAAGATAAGAAAATAAGAATTGGCGTAAATAAAAATCAAGCATTGTTTGAAATGGACGAATGTACAGTTGTAAGTAGAATAATAGACGGAGAATTTTTAAATTACAACAATGTGCTTCCTGCAGAAGCTGATACAAAAGTAACTATTAACAGAAGACAATTTTTAGAAGCTATAGAGCGTGTTGCAATATTTTCTCGTGATGTGTCTGAAAAGGATAAAAAAGTACCAGTAAAAGTATCTATCCAAATGGACTCTATTGAAGTATCTTGCGTAAGTGTTACAGGAGATGCTAAAGAAATTGTAAATTCTGTTGTTGAAGGAAAAAATCTAGACATTGGTTTTAACCCAAGATATTTGATAGAAGCTTTAAGAGTAATAGAAGATGAAGAAATACAAATGGAGTTTAGCACTAATGTTTCTCCGCTTATAATAAAACCGATAGCAGGTAATACATATATCTATATGGTTTTACCAGTTAAAATTAAAGATTAAAGTTTACAAAAAATTAAATAAAATTAGAGAAAAGGAATTAAAATGTATTTAAAAAATATTAAATTATCTAATTTTAGAAATTATGAAAGTTTAGAAATAGATTTATCTCAAGGCATAAATATAATTTATGGAAAGAATGGACGAGGAAAGACAAACATAATAGAAGCCATGTATATATCTGCAATTACGAAGTCATATAGAGCTCAAAAAGATATGGAGTATGTTAAATTTGATGAAACGAATACTCATATAGAAGCTCAGTTTGTAAAACAAGATATAAATTTTAGTGTAGATGTATTTGCAGATATAAATGGTCAAAAACAAATAAAAGAAGACGGGGTACGTATATTACGTTATACAGAGTTTATTGGAAAATATCCATTAGTATTGTTTTGTCCAGAAGATATGGATATAGTAAAGGGAGCTCCTAAAAACAGGAGAAAGTTTTTAGATATCTTAATTAGTCAAATTTCTAAAAAATATGTAATAACGCTAAGTGAATATAAAAAGACACTTAATATAAAAAACAGTTTATTAAAACAAGATAGAGAAAAAATAGATTTAAATTATCTTAGAATAATAAATGAAAAATTGGCACGTCAAATAGTTGAAATTGTGAGTTCAAGAAAAAAGTATATTGAAAAGATACAAGATCTTGCAATTCCTGTTCAAGAGAAAATATCTCAAGGAGAAGAAGAACTAAAACTTATTTATGTGACAGAGTTTGAAAATATGGAATATAACGAAGTGCTTAAAACTTTAGAAAACTCAGTTGAGGCAGATATATTTAAAAGAACTTCTACCAAAGGAATTGGACATGACGATTTTGAAGTATTGGTAAATGGTACAGATGTTGCAAAGTTTGGTTCACAAGGTCAGAATAGGACAGCAACACTAGCTTTAAAAATTGCTGAAGCAAAACTTTTGACAGAAGAAAAAGAAACTTTACCAATAGTGTTATTAGATGATGTGTTTTCTGAATTAGATAATGAAAGAATTAGTTTTTTATTAGAATATATAAAAGGCTTTCAAACTGTTATAACTACAACGACAATAGAAAACATAAAACTTGAAGATGCAAAATTTTTTGATATAAATACGCTTGCTAAAAATTAAATTTAGTGATAAAGTATAAATAAATTAAAGATAGGAGAGAAAAACATGGCAGGTTATGATGAGAACCAAATACAAGTATTAGAAGGATTAGAAGCAGTTAGAAAAAGACCAGGAATGTATATAGGAAGTACATCAGAGCGTGGACTTCACCATCTTGTATATGAAATAGTAGATAACGCAGTAGACGAAGCCCTAGCTGGCTTTTGTAATGAGATAAATGTTGAAATACTTGAAGATAATAGTATTTCTGTAAAAGATAACGGACGTGGTATACCTCTAGGAATACATCCAAAAATGGGAATTCCAGCGATAGAAGTTGTTTATACAGTATTGCACGCAGGTGGTAAATTCGGCGGTGGAGGATACAAAGTATCCGGAGGACTTCACGGTGTTGGTGCGTCTGTTGTTAATGCTTTGTCTGAAAAAGTTACAGTAGAAGCATGTAACGGTGATGGTGCTTATGAAATTACATTCAAAAGAGGCAAAGTTGTTGAAAAACTTCATAAAGTTCGTGAAGAAACAAAAAGAGGTACTAAAGTTATATTTAAGCCAGATCCTGAAATATTCGAACATACTGTATATAATGCAGAAACTTTGGAACAAAGATTTAGAGAAATGGCATTCTTAAACAAAGGATTAAAAATAACACTTCAAGATAAAAGAGATCCAGAGTCAAAACAAAAAGTGTTTCATTTTGAAGGTGGACTTGTATCTTTTGTTGAATATATTAACAAAAACAAAGAATTTGTATCTCCAATAATAGACATGGAGTCAAAAGGTGAAGTTGAAGTAGAAATTGCACTTCAATATACTACTGCTTATTCAGAAACACTTATGTCTTTTGTAAACAATATAAATACTATCGAAGGTGGTACACATCTTGATGGTTTCAAAAGAGGTTTAACAAAAGCATTCAATGACTATGCTAGAAAATTTAATATATTGAAAGAAAAAGATTCAAACTTACAAGGTGATGATATTCGTGAGGGCTTAACTGCAATAGTAAGCGTTAGAATAAAAGAGCCTGAGTTTGAAGGACAAACTAAGACTAAACTTGGAAACAGCGAAGTAATGGGAATTGTAAATGGTGTTGTTATAGACAAACTATCTACATATCTTGAAGAACATCCAAAGGAAGCAAAAGCTATAATAGATAAAGCACTTTCTGCGTCTCGTGCAAGAGAAGCGGCAAGAAAAGCACGTGAACTTGTAAGAAGAAAGTCAGTGCTAGAAACAACAACACTTCCTGGAAAACTTGCTGACTGTACTGAAAAAGATGCAGTGCGTTCAGAGATATACATCGTAGAGGGAGACTCTGCAGGAGGAAGTGCAAAACAGGGAAGAGATAGAAAGTTTCAAGCAATACTTCCACTTTGGGGAAAAATGTTAAACGTTGAAAAAACAAGAGTAGATAAGATTTATGGAAATGATAAATTAAACCCAGTTATTACAGCTATTGGAGCTGGAATAGGTAATGATTTTGATATTTCAAAAATTCGTTATGGAAAAGTAATACTTATGGCCGATGCCGATGTCGATGGATCACACATTAGAACTTTGCTTTTGACTTTCTTCTTTAGATACATGAGGCCACTAGTAGAAGAAGGACACATATATATTGCACAACCACCACTATTTAAACTATCTAAAAAAGGAATGGAAGACATTTATTGCTATAACGAACATGACCTAGAAGATAAATTAGAAGAACTTGAAGCAAAAGGAATAAAAAGAGAATCTCTCGGAATGCAACGTTACAAAGGTCTAGGTGAAATGAACTCTGAACAATTGTGGGAAACTACAATGAACCCAGAAACTAGAACTTTGGTACAAATAAACTTACAAGATGCAGCAGAGGCTGATAAAATATTTACAGTGCTTATGGGCGAAGATGTTGAGCCAAGACGTGAGTTTATTGAAGAAAATGCTAAGTATGTAAAGAACTTGGATATATAATCAGACTTGACAGTTTACATAAAAAGTGTTACAATATACAAGGTAAGTTTAAATTGAGTTATTTGTATAATTATGAAAAGGAGAGTTTGTTATGACAAACAGAACAGAAATTAGAGCAAATCTTGTTGCCGTATACAACAAGTATATGGAACAGAGGATGTCAGTTGATGTAAATAAACCTATTAATTTATGGGAATATTGTGACCTTTTGAAAAAAGGCGAAGAAAAGTTTAGACCATTTTTACATATTGCAGAAAGTTTAGAAGGAATTGACGAAGCTTGTGGTACAGAAGAAGAAAAGCAAGAATTACTAAATTCGCTTGCTGAAGAATTAAAAGAAATGATTAAGGAGGTTTAGGCTTTTAGCCTAGGCTTCCTTTTGCCAAATAAATAGAGGATATATTATGTTAGATACACAGATAATTAAAAAATTTGTAAATGAAGAAATAGATGAAAACGAGTTTAAAGAAAATGTAAAGGAAGTTATTGCAAGTTTAAACGAACTCATAAATAAATATGGTGCGAAATCTGAAAAAGAATATGACAAAAATGGGATGTTAATAGGAGAAATAACAGCAAGTGATTACATAAGTTCTGCAATTACTGATTTAGATGCGTTAAAGTTAATAGAAGAAGAAGAGGAAGAATTAAAAAAACTTCCTACAGAAGCAGCTATATGTGATATGTGCAATAATTTTGCACACGCTTCAAGGTTAATAAAATATGATACGAAAAGAATAACATCTTCGATGTTTAGTTTAAAAAATGATATGATAGAGCAAATTATAAAAGAATGTGACATACAAGGAAACAAGTGTTATGGAAAAGGGTATGACTCAATTAAAGACTGTGAAACGTTTATAGTGGATATTCCAATGTATGGTCAAATTTCTTGGCATCTCGGCGGACGAACTGTAAGTTGTAAACAATATGACTTCGAAAAAGATAAAACAGATTATAGAAATTGTGATTTCCTTAATCGCAATATAAAATATAGTGATATTAAAAGATTGCCAACGCATACGCAAAAAGTGCTGTTTGCTATGGATAATGAAGAAATGGTAGAGAGTTTGTATGGGGAGGTAAATCCAGCTAAAGTTAAAAATTCAGATGCTCCAATAATATAGAATTGGGGTATTGACTTTTAAAATAAAAAATGTTACAATAAGATTCGTAAAGCAGAAGTTATCTTCTCACCTTATGGTATTAGTCCAAGTAAGGTAAAATAAATTCAAATATATAATTTTGTGTTTATTGGAGAAGATTGCTATGCGTAGCGATCTTTTTTTATGTTACGGAGGTGCATTGATATAAAACAAGATTTCTTAATAAATGAGCAAATTAATGCGAGCGTAGTTGAAGTTATTGGAGTAGGCGGAGAGCGTCTAGGTCAAATGTCTAAGGAAGAAGCAATAGACAAAGCTTATGACGAAGATTTAGATTTAGTGCTTGTAGCACCAAATGCTAATCCACCTGTATGTAAGATACTAGATTACAGTAAGTATAAATTTGAAATGGCTAAAAAAGAAAAAGAAGCGAGAAAAAATCAAAAAGTAGTTGAAATTAAAGAAGTTAGATTATCTGCTACTATTGATACTCACGACTTAGAAGTAAAAGCAAAAAATGCTAATAAATTTTTAGCCGATGGTAACAAAGTTAAAGTATCACTAAAATTCAAAGGAAGAGAAGTAAAATTCTTGGATAAAGGAAAAGAAACAGTTTTAAAATTCGTTTCTATGTTAAGCGAAGGTGCAATAGACAAAGAACCTAAGCTTGAAGGCAAATTTTTGAATGTAATAGTGTTACCAAAGCAAGGTAAATAAAGGAGGAAAAGACAATGCCTAAAATGAAAACTCACAGTAGTTCAAAAAAGAGATTAACAGCTAAAAAGTCTGGTTTAGTCCAAAAAACAAATGCTAACAGAGCACACAAATTAACAGGAAAATCTTCAAAGAGAAAGATGGCTTTAAAACAATCATCTTATGTTGATTCTGCTAACAAGAGTGCAGTTAAGAAATTATTACCTTATGCGTAATAAAATAGCGTAAATTAAATAAGGAGGAAAATTAAAATGGCAAGAATTAAAGGAGCAGTTACTACAAGAGCAAGACGTAAAAGAGTATTAAAAAGAGCAAAAGGATATTATGGAGCAAAATCAATAAGATTTAAAATGGCTAAACAAGCTGTTATGAAATCTGGACAATATGCTTTTGTTGGAAGAAAAAACAAGAAAAGAGATTTCAGAAGATTATGGATTGCAAGAATTAATGCTGCTGCAAGAGCAAATGGTATTTCATATAGCAGACTTATTTCTGGTTTAAAAAATAAAAATATTAACATAAACAGAAAAATGCTTGCTGAAATGGCTGTAAACGATGCTAATGGATTTGCTGCATTAGTAGAAAAAGTTAAAGCTTAAATTCATTTGAAAGGGGAATATTATGATATTTGCAGGAGATTTTAGAAACGGTACAACTTTCGAACTTGATTCTCAAGTATACAGAGTTGTTGAATTCCAACATGTAAAACCTGGTAAAGGAGCAGCTTTCGTTAGAACTAAACTTAAAAATGTTATAGCTGGGACTACAATGGAAAAAACTTTCAATCCATCAGAAAAGGTTGAAGAAGTTTCAATCACAGTAAGTGAAATGCAATACTTATATAACGATGGTGAAACATATACTTTCATGGATAATGAAACATATGAGCAACTAGAACTAAAAAAAGACCAAATCGAAGAGATATTACCATATCTTTTAGATAACATGATGGTAAAAGTTTTATCATATAAAGGTAAAGTATTTGGAGTAGAAGCACCTACATTTGTAGAACTAGAAGTAACATATACAGAGCCTGGAATTAAAGGTTCAACAGCAACTGGAACTACAAAACCAGCAACAGTAGAAACTGGAGCAACATTCCAAGTACCATTATTTGTTGAAATAGGAAACAAAATTCGTATTGATACAAGAACTGGCGAATATATGGAAAGATGCTAAAAATGTATAAAAAAGTAGCGGTAGAGATACCGTTATTTTTTATTATGTGTAAATACTGTCATAGTGTCATTTGGTGTCATTTGGTGTCATTTGGGACGTTTTTATTTG
>CAYZTN010000023.1:0-3574 GCA_964481385.1 uncultured Clostridium sp.
CATATCCACGTCTTAATAATTCAAGGTAGACTACATTTTCTAAGATATGTCCCATGTCTTTACCAGAGCCTTGACCCAACATATAATATCTAAGCCCTATATCTACTGCATAATACTTTTCCTGTGTTTTTAAAAATTCTTTTCCTTTTATGTCATATCTATTAGCTTTATATACAATATAACTATCTATAAGTGCTTGAACATATGTTGCAACAGTATTGTATGAATTATTCTTTTCAAGTCCTTCGATATTGTCACTTATACTTTTCATACTAGTTCTATTCCCAACATTATCATATAAATATTTAGTTACTCTCTCTAAAGTGTTTTTATCTGTTATTCCTTTCCT
Organism: uncultured Clostridium sp.; assembly: GCA_964481385.1. Taxonomy (GTDB): domain Bacteria; phylum Bacillota; class Clostridia; order TANB77; family CAG-465; genus UMGS1649. The sequence continues at coordinate 350 of CAYZTN010000023.1, forward strand.
TTGCATTACATCCTTAAATAAAATTGTATTGTATATTCCATCTAAAAATAAATTAATGTTTTCTGGATTAATTTTAAATAATTCAATTGCTTGTGGAAATGAACTATACCTTAAATAATCTCTAAATTTTCTTGATACATCCGTTTTATCTTCAAACGAAGACATATATTCTTTAAACGACAACGGCAACATTTTAATTTCTATATATCTTCCAGTAAGCAATGTTGCAAGTTCTGATGATAACAGCCAAGCATTTGAACCAGTTATATATAAATCAACATCTTTATTAATAAAAAGGCTATCTACTGTTTTCTCAAACTCGGCTACTTTTTGAATTTCATCTAAAAATATATATGTTTTTTTCCCTTTTACTAATTTCGATTTTAAATATTCATATAACTTTTTTCTATCTTGTAATTCTTCATAATCTGCATTTTCAAAATTGATTGATATGATTTGATTCTCTTCTACTCCATTTTCTTTCAAATAATCTTGAAATAATTCTAATAATGTAGATTTACCACATCTTCTAATTCCCGTTATTACTTTTATTATTTGTTGATCTTTGAAATTTCTTAATATAGATAAATAATCTTCTCTTTTTATTCTCTCCATAAAATATCCTCCAACTATTTTTCTTATACTACCTATTAATATTATAGTCAAGTTTTTTCAAAATTATGAAAAAACTTTTTGATTTTGCTAAGTTTTTTCTAAATATAACATTTTGTATGTATTTAAACTTCATCTCGTACTATTGAAAACACCCTCAAAATATGATATAAAGTTACCATGAATTTTATTATTCATAATCGTTTTATTCTAAAAGTTGTGTTTCCTTATTATTGTGATATAATCTAAATATTCCAACACGTTTTAAAAGGAGTAATTATGAAAAGTTATAATAAGAAAATCAAAGTCAAAGACTTAAAACAAATTGTGATCATATTCTTAATAATACTATTCTCACTAACTGGATATATGATAGCACCAAAAAGCAAGCCGCAAGAAGCATTGCAGCCAAATATTAGCATAGCGGATATCCCGGAATATTCAGGACAAATAGTTATTAGTATAAATAATAACGTACCATATTTTGATGAAACCGACCTTACCACCCAAAATTTTGAAAACTATGCAAAGCTTGATGAACTTGGACGAGCTGGAGTAGCTTTTGCAAATATATGTGAATATACTATGCCACAAGATGGCGATAAAAGGGGAAGTATTTCATATAAACCAAGTGGCTGGAATCAGTGTCTATATGGAGAAAATAACAAGTATCATTTATATGAAAGGTGCCATTTAATAGCGTGGCAATTAGGCGGTGAAAATAATAATAAAAACAACCTAATTGCAGGTACTTCCGAATTAAATGATGCAATGATAGAATATGAAAATAAAGTAGCAAAATGGATTAAAGACAATGTAGAACTTGGCAAAGATTACCATGTTTTGTATCGTGTAACTCCTATTTACGAAAGTGATAATCTTCTTGCAAGTGGTGTGCATTTGGAGGCAAAATCTGTTGAAGAAGAAGGTATCTCCTTTAATATATTTATATACAATATACATAGCGATTTTGTCATTGACTATACTACAGGAAAAGCAACACTAATAGAATAAACAAATCAAGGAGGAACAATTTGAATTTAAATTTCGATATACCACTAAATAAAACTAAAGATAATGAGTTTTCAAAAAAACTTATACAAAATTTTTACAAATATATAAGGCGTTTTAAAAATGGATATGATACACCCGACCTAGTAGGCCCAAGATTTACTCAAGAAGAAGATTTGGAATATTACAGAAAAGAGTTTGACTTTTTAGAAAGTTTTTTTGACAAAGAATTAGCTGACAAAAGTCGTGGCGAAGCTTTTATTGTTACGGATAGGTACAACGGCGACCGTATATCTCACAGATACAAAGTAACTCAATACAAAAATAGCACCGAATGTAAATATGTTGTATCTGAAAGTGTTTTACCCGTAGGCGTAAAACTAAATGATATAGTTAGAAAAGTAGATGGCAAATACTATTATGATGAACAAGCCACCAAGTATGTAAATAATACTTTAAATAAATTCAAACAGGAAATACTAGATAAAAGGAATACATAGTTTATGATATATTGACGCTAGATAAAACGCAGATAATATTTACCTGCGTTTTTGTTGTTATTTTATAACACTGTTATATGTTTGATATTCATTTGAACTATACAAAATACGTTTATCCTTTGCCAGTCTATATACAATAAATGCCTTAGGATATTCAGTTTCATTTTTAATATTGTACTCATTATTATAACAAATAGAGTTATAATATCTATCATCTACCATCCAGTTATATGCCTGTACATCAACACTAGTCTCGGTGGCCTCATCTTCATAAGATACTAAACTCATAAATTGTGCTTTGTTAAAGTCGGTTTTACAATGTGCCAATTCATATACCTTTTCGGGAGTTGCCACTCTTAAAAACTTCAATATATCTTTAATTATTTCAATCTTATCTGCTTTATCTACCAATTTAATATAGTTAGTATCTACAAGATACTTATAGTTATATTTTCTTAAATACTTTGACACAGTTAAATTTTCTTTTTCCAAATATTCTTCAATTGCTTTTTCAAGTTTATAATTTATTTCTATTCTATATATATATAATCTGCTGGTATATCTGTTACTAGTGATATTTTTTCCACAATGCTTGAAGAAATATCTCTTTCACCAGATAAAATATCAATCAAATGCTTTGGCGTTATTCCAATTCTATTTGCAAAATCTTTATTTGTTATATTGTTATATTCTAAATTTATCTCTTCATCACTTTTTCCTTCTGACACAATCAACCTAATAACTCCACCCTTTTTAGACAATCTAAAACTATAATATCCAGATAACTCATGTTTTAAAGCTTCAAACCCATACATTAGCGACATCGAACTATAGCGTTGTTCTGTAAAGTTATTACATAATTTAATGTGATTTATTATTTTATCATATGTCTTTTTTCATCATTATACTTTTTAACTTTTTCTCTTGATTATTAAAGTTATCTCTATTTAATATCACTAATTACACACATTCCTGCCTCCTGTCATATATATATTAACACATTTGTTAATATATATCATAAAAGCAGGAGACAAATTCCTGCTTTTACTCGTAACAAACTATTCAATTATTCAAATAAGGCCATAACTTCTTCCTTTGACAA
>CAYZTN010000023.1:3674-18638 GCA_964481385.1 uncultured Clostridium sp.
CTCGTAACAAACTATTCAATTATTCAAATAAGGCCATAACTTCTTCCTTTGACAATGTGTTTATAAACTTCTCTTCTGTAGATAATATATCTTGAGAAAGCTTAGCTTTTTTCTCTTGTAAAGCGTGTATCTTTTCTTCAATAGAATTTGTCGTTATAAACTTATACACTTGAACGCTATTTTTCTGACCTATTCTATATGCTCTGTCCGTTGCTTGATTTTCACTAGACAAGTTCCACCAAGGATCATAATGCATAACTACATCTGCTCCGGTTAAGTTAAGTCCAGTACCGCCTGCTTTAAGCGATATTAAAAATACTTTTACATTTTCGTCTTTATTGAAGCTTTCAACCATATCAACTCTTTGACTTACAGGAGTTTGTCCCGTAAGCTTGTAGTAATTTATATTTTGCTTTTTCAAATGCTCTTCTATTATCTCGAACATTGATGTATATTGAGAAAATAGCAATACTTTGTGACCTGCTTGGATTGCATCGTTTAGCACTTCCATACATTGAGTAAATTTACCACTTCCACCATAATAATTCTCAATGAATAACGATGGATGGCAACATATTTGTCTAAGTCTTGTAAGTAACATCAATATTTTAAACTTGCTTTTTGCAAATCCATTTGCACTTAATTCTTCGGCTACTTCACTCTTAACCTGTGCCATGTATGACAAATACAACTTCTCCTGCTCAGATGTCATTTCATTTTTCATTACAGTAACATTCTTTTCTGGAAGTTCTGTTAAAACTTCTGTTTTAATTCTCCTTAAAACAAACGGCTCTATCATTTGTTTTAATTTTTTCAAAGATTCTTCATCACCATCTCTAACAATTGGTTGCTCGAACTTTTTCTTAAACTTATTATAATTATATAAATAGTTTGGCATAATATAATCAAATATTGACCAAAGCTCTGCCACTGAGTTTTCAATAGGTGTACCTGTTAAGGCAAATTTCACTTCACCTACAAGCTCTTTTAAAGCACTAGCATTTTGTGTAGAAGAATTTTTAATATACTGTGCTTCGTCTGCAATAATATATTTGAAACTTTTTCCTTCATATAGTAGGATATCTCTTTTTAGCAAATCATATGAAGTCACTATTACATCAGCTACTCCAAATTCAGAAATCATATTTTCTCTTACCTTTGCACTACCACTAGGTATCAACAATTTAGCTTTTGGACACCACTTCTCAAACTCTGCTTTCCAGTTAAGTACAAGTGAACTTGGACATACAACAATAGATGGAATTCTATTCTCATTTTCTGCAATATAGCTTCCAATTACGGATATAACTTGCAATGTTTTTCCAAGGCCCATATCATCTGCAAGTATTCCTCCAAAACCATAATGTTCCAACACTTTTAACCATTTGTAACCTGTTTTTTGATAGTTTCTTAAAACTCCTTCAAACTTATCACTTACCTTAATATTTTCAGAAAAGTTTTTATCTCCTATGTTGTTTACAAGAGTTGTATAGTTATCATTTTTGGTAACTTCTATCCCCTTACCGCTTAATAATTTTTCTAAATACAAACTCCTATTCACAGGAAGTTTGATAGTTCCTTTATCTTTATCAAGCTTACTAAAATCCACATCTAGATTATTGGACATATCACTTAATATATCCAAGTCTTCACTTTTACTTAAATCAAGTAAATCCCCATTTTTTAACTTGTAATACTTTTTCTTTACACTATAACTTTGAAGCACATTCTTAATTTCATCCATATCGAAATCAATTTTAGACATATCTAACTCAAGCAAATTGTTCTCTATCTTAACTCCAATATTAGAAATCTTGGGTTTTTTAAAGCTTTTGCTTTTAAGCTTTTCTGTAACTAAAACTTCAAAATCGTTCATATATTGTTCAATTTTAGCAGTTAGGAATTCGTATGTATCATCCAAGTTGCTTAACACAAAATAATCTTTACCTGCAACCATTTCAAATCCGTCACTAAATATTCTTCTTAGCACATTTTCTTCATCTGGTATATTTCTTAATACTTCATTTTCTTTTATATATCGCTCATAGTTTTTAGCTAGCACATTAAATTCAGCATTGTTATAGCAAAATGTCAAACGTAATGTTATGTTTTCGTTATCATCAACATCCAAATACATCTTTGAAGCTAGTTTATTTACCATTATGTTTTGTTCTTCATTTTTCATCAAATCGTCACTGGAATTTGCTATGTATTTTTCCCATTTTGGCATTACGTAAGTTGAAAATTCTTGCATCTTATCACTTGGAATAATAATCTCATCACTATTATTAAAAGTTTCAAGCAATTTTTCTAACGAACTCTCTTTTTCTACCGTATAAATTTTTCCATCTTTCAATAGATATATATTATTCTTTGCACTTATATAATCATAGCCTACTAAATCCAATTTAAGCGATATATCTTTGTTTTTCTTCACCTCTAATTGCAATTTTGGATATACCAATTCATCTGAAAAAATATATCTATCAAATTCATTCGTACTATAATAACGAGAATCTTTTTTTTCTACATATACAGATTTATTTTTTAATGTCTCAAAAAACTCATCAATACTATCTTTTAATACTAATATACTCTTTACATTTGAACTATTATATCTGTAATAATAATAATTTTGATTAAGTGCATCTTTATATTTTAGTACCCTATTATAGTCTAATATATAGTCAATAAGCTCATGATCCTCTTTTACAAAACTTTCTTTTCTTGCTATAAACTTAAGATTTTTACCAAGTTCTAATATTGTGCCATACTCAAAAGCTCGTGCAAATTCTTCTATATCTTTTAAAATATACATTTTACTTGAACCTATTTTAAATGATACCGACAAATTTTGATAATCTGAAGATATTCTTGGTTCAAGTGATATATTAGTTGCAAGACTTCCATCCGTTTCGCTAGTTTCTTTTTGCAACTTTGCACTTTCATATATATCTGCTATATTTAGCTTGTTGGCTTTATCAACTCCCTTGTATTTGTTTATAACATTTATTGCCATGCCATATTTTTTTTGATAATTTTCCTTTTCCAAAATCTGTCGCATTTTTTCTTCTCGCTCTAGCGCTCTTTGTGCTTCAAGCTTTCTGGCTTCTTCTATCCTCGCCTGTTTTTTAGCTTGTGTATTTGGTTCATGAGGATCTGCAACTTCTAAACACGTTGCAAGCACATGTTTGCAATAATTACTTCCAACGTCTAAACAATTACAACTCCAATTTTCTAAATATGTATTTTTTAATTCTAATTCAACGTTATATTTACCTCTTTGTCCTAAAACTGTCGCTTTTATTTTATATGTTTTATCTTTTGAGTCACTAAGATTTTCTACTTCTTTAATAGCAATTCTTTCTTCTTCATATATTCTTTTTGCTTTTAAAAATCTTGTAGTATCATAGTTCTTTTTTAGATTTATTGTTTTAATGCCTATATCCGTTACATCAATGACCATGTGTTTCCTCCTCATATGATGGTATTAGTATACCATAACTACGTCTTTTTCTCAAGTGTATTACTTATCCACTCCAAAGCGTAAAAAGCAAAATACTTAGTCTCTAAATATCTTGCTCCTTTATACTTACTTTCAAAACTCTCCCAAATCATTTCCATCTATATCTTGTTCTTAAACTAGTAAAAAGGTTAAATTTGTTCTTTTGTATTCTTCCTACTACGTTAAACAGTTGAACTCTTTGCTCTCTCGCAAAATCTATATTACACACATATATTTAATAGCATAAGTTACAATTTTTCAATAACTATATAAAACCAATTCGAATGGAATAATTTTAAAAATACTTTTTCAACTAAATTTATCTAAGCTACATATCTTTTAAAAAGACTTTTAATAGTCATAATTACCTTTACTATTATAAATTATCTAACAATCAGAGTCTAAAAAAGTGCAAATAATCAACATTATTTACACCTTTAAAATTTCTCTTAGTCATCTTCTTGAGAATTATGATGTTTGCACCAATTATCCTTTTCAACTTCTTTTCTGTCTAGTCTACATATTTCTCTTCTTTCGTCATAATTAGTGCAGTTTTCGCAAGTATCTTGCTTTCCTCTTCCCATCTTTATCACCTCAACACTATAATACTATATAACACGTAAAAAGTCAAACTTATCTATCAAGCAGGTCAATATTTGTTTTCACGCTTTCCAAACTTCATCTATTCTCAGCATATTTAATTTATCAAGTTCTCAACAAACTTTCTGAAGCATAACATTTTCAAGATAGCTTTTTAGCTTCTCGTTGCTTTCTAAATACATAAAACTTTGTGGTGCAGTAAAATGGTATTCTTCCTTAAGTTTTGCAAGTGTTAACGGCTCTTTTAACTTATATAACTCACCTATGTGATATGCGTGTATAGCTTCTTTTTCGCCATTATTAAACTCGACGTTTCCAAATCCCACTTCTGTAATCTTATCTGGATACGATACAATTCTATCTATGACAGCCACGTATTCTAGCTTACATACAGGAGATGACGTGTATATCCAAAGTTTGTCCACACCTTTTGTCGGAATATACTTTCTAAATTCATAGTTTTTCACACCAGCAACAATTCTTTTTAAGTGTACTGGCTTTATACTCATAACAACATCTGTCATAATTTTCACCTCTATTTAAAATACCTTATTTCAAACTTGGTATATTCGCCAAGTTTTGAGTCCACATCAATCTTCCCATTACTCTTTTCAATAATACTCTTAGCAAGTGCTAAACCAATTCCTACGCTGTTTTTGTTTGCGTTAGAAGCTTTATAGAATCTATCAAATATATGTGATATATCTTTAGGAGCAATTCCTTCTCCTGTATCTTCAATTGTAACTAAAGAGTATATCTTGTTATCTGAAAAACTAATCGTAACCGTTCCACCTTTTTTGGAGTGTTCTACGCAGTTTTTTACAATATTTGTTATAGCTTCAACTTGCAAGTTAAAGTCGCACAAAATGCAAGCATCACTCACGTTATTTACCACTTTTACAGCTTTTAAATCACAAAGCACTGCAACATTTTCCACAGCTTTTTTTACTATTTCTCTTATGTTGTTTTCTGCATTTTGCATAATTACCGCATTTACGTCAAACCTAGACAGCTTTAACAGGCTCTCTATTAACACATTTATTTTCACTATTTCTTTTTTAATATCTTTTATAAAGTCAAGCATTACATCAGTTGGTATTTCTGGATTATCCAATATATTATCTAGCAATATGTTAATTGATGTAAGTGGTGTTTTTAACTGGTGAGAAATATCTTCTAATGACACTTTGATATTTCGTTTATCTTGAGTAGAAATATCCGCTTGTTCTTTTAACATAATGGCAGTTTTGTACAATTCGTTCTTTAATATTGAAAGCTCGCCCTCGACACTATCTTTTATGCTTAGCGAATAATCTTTTGCATTTATTCTTTCCAAGCACTTGGTAATTTGCGAAATTTTCCTTTGCTCGCTTGTGTAGTATTTAAAACCAAGTACACCTGCTGCTACAATTAAGAGTAAAATTACTATATTATTCACTATGAGAAACTCAAGAGACGCTTGCTCATTTTGTAGCAAAACAAAATCTTCTTCTAAATCTATTCCATACTTTTCAAATACATTTTCAGTAACCTCTGCTTTACCACTTAAAACTTCCATTATTTCATTTTTGCTTACATCTGGATACTTTTCTTGCACTTTATATATAACCACATTTAAAGCACTGTTTTGGCACGATTTATACCTGTTTATATACCTAATACATACCGCATTTGTTACTATAACAAAAACCAGTGCAACAATCACAAATGCTACAACTATCTTTTTATTTTTCATTTACTACACACTCAACTCCATTAAAGCTTACTGGATTTTATTATTCAACTTCCATATTATCATAGGATGAGCTTTCACTCTTTCTAGAATATCTTTATCATCAAACAGTAATTCCGGTTCGTAACTTCCACTTTGAAATTTATCATAAAAGCTTTTTATATTAACATCTACAACTAATATGTCTTCTAGGTATTTTTTTACTGTTTTTTTCATTTCATCTACATCACTTTTTTTAGGATTCCTATCTCTTAACGTTGGTAATAGTTTTACTTTTATGTCTTGTTTATCTAATTTATCAATTTTTTTGATATCCAAATCTTCGAGCTTGTAATCGTTAATGGCAATATATTCTAACATAAAACACTGCTTTAACAATTGCTTTTCTTCTTCATTAAACAGATTATATTTACTTAAAATATAAACATCAAATAAATCTCTAGCAGTGGTCCTACTAAGTAAGGCACATATTTTTGTAGCATATATCTCTATTGGATTAACACAGTGAATTTTTAATTGCTCACCCTCAAAAATATTAGTAACTACAGTTAATTGTTTAGTCTCTAAAATATGCACTCTATTCATATAATTTATTTCTATTTTTATATTATCTATATTTCCTCCTATATCTTTATATTCTGCAACAATAGAATCTAAAGCATATACATTTTTAGATTTATCAATATTTATTTTATAACCGTTTGCCATTAAATACTGAACTAACAAGCTGTGTATGTTTTGTTTTTCACTAACCATATCATCTTTTAATAAATTGTCTGTCAAATCTAAATCAATATCAACAGATAATCTTGGAAAATCAAAAACTGCTACATTTATAGCGGTGCCTCCTTTTAATGCTAACATTTTTCCTAGCTTTTCGTGATTGTTTATCCATTCTAAAATACTTAATAGTCTATCTACTTTTTCTAGCGTTGACTTTATAAATCCAGTCTTAGTTGAAATTTTTTGTATATATTCTTCATAATTTACTACCAATACAAAGTCCTCCTTCTAGTTAAAAATATTTCTGGAACTACCAAGTTCCACTCACTTACATACCTGTTCTTATTTTTTTTCGTTTCGTTATCAAAATAATAAACATTTTGATTTATATTTCTTTTGCACTCATTGATTACCTTTTCATCCACGCCAAATCCATCATTTAGAAGTTCAATCATAAATCCAACTTTGGCATACAGTTTTTGAGAATTATAACACTTCAAATATTTTAATATCTTGTTTCCATCTAGTTTTCCCATTAACTCCAAACACAATAGCAATTCCTCATCTCCACCAGCAAGTTCTGTTTTATCTATACAATCTATTACCGTTCTTTCTTTATCAGTAACACAAACCTTACCATTTTGTACTATTCCAAAATCATATTTGCTGTTAACGAAAGTATAATCATAGCCATCAAATTCAAAGTCTTCAAATCTCTTTTTGCTTGAAACATACACTACATAAAACATTTGATTTTTTACCCCATAAAAGTCAAAAGCTGAATGATATGATATATATGAATCATCTTTAATTCTTGAGCCAATCATAAATCGATTTGGTATCACGCTTTTAAACTCTATATCACAAACAACATATAAATTATGTTTTACTCTTTTTATATATTTTAGTATTAACAAATTTCTTATCAGACTTTTAGCTGTGTTTATATTTCCAGTTAAATCACATACATCTTGTAAATTAAATACTTTCAATTCTAATATTTTTTCATAATTTTTCATTCTTCATTATCCTTTATTGAATTTATACCAAAAAGATTTGTTTTTTAATACTTTTGATACATCTATAATAAGAGTATAACCTATTTTTATTGTAAAAACAAGTATTTTTTTAAAAATATTTATCAAATGTGCGTTAATAGCATTTAATTTTTAATGCTTTTAATACGCATTCAATAAATATCATTTTCAAGTCTCGATTCATAACAGCTATTTTTCATCTATCCTATACCCAATTCCTTTTACTGTAACAATAATATCTGTACCAATCTTTTCTCTAATTCGTTTTAAATATACAGTAACTGTGTTATCATTTACATCGTTACCAGTCCAGTTCCATATACATTCGATTAAATAATCTCTTGATACTACTTTATTCAAGTTTAAAAACAACAAATGTAATATTTTAAGCTCTAGACTTGTTAAAACAATTTCTTCTTTTCCTTTGTACACTTGCATTTTATCTATATCAAAAGAAATATCTCTAACAGTCAATACATTTTTACTTTCTTTCGCTAGCACTCTTTTAATTCTTGCTAGTAGTTCTCTTGTAGAAAATGGCTTAGTAATATAATCTTCTGCTCCCATTTCTAGTCCTTTTACCACATCATCTTCACTATCTTTGGCTGTTAAAAATATACTTGGTATATTCTTTTCTTTAATACAATCTTCAAACAATCTAAAACCGTTACCATCTGGAAGTGACACATCAATTATACTAAGGTCAAATTTCGTTTTACCAAGTGCCAACTTTGCACTACTTACGCTTTCTACCCATTCACACTCATAGCCGTTTTGAGAAAAGGTATATTTCAAACCTTTTGCAATTGTTTCGCTATCTTCTACTAGTAATATTTTCAAACTCTCTCACCTGCCTTACAGAATTCTTGAAATTCTAATGCACTTATTTCATATTTAGGTTTATTATATTTTACACAAATTGCCCTCGCTACATCTGTACCAAATTTTCCTTTTATCCACTCTTTATATTCTACAAAAACTCTTTCTATTAGTTTTTCTTTTGAACTATTAACTCTTGGAAAAGTTTCAGAGTGCAAAAGTGCCTCGTACCATTTACCATTTCTTAAATATATGCAAAATGTATGTGTATGGTGAATATCCTCATCTTTATATTCCATATAATATGTTTCATTAGGTATATTGTTTTTATCCAAATACCACCTAATTAACTCTACCTCATCCCAACACCACGCACAGTTGCTATCTAAAACTTGTTCTGGTGACTGCAATACATACATACTATCTATATCTAGCTTATCTAATTCTTCGGTATAATGTTTATTACCAAGCTTATCTACAAACCCATATTTAATATTTGCTTCTATATATTTAAAAAAGTCTTCTAATTCCAAATCACATATGTTTTCCATAACGTCTCTCCATATGTATTTTACTACAAAACATGCTTTTTTTCTACCGTTTTAACTAAAAAAAGATGTCCTAAATTTAAGACATCTAAGCTTATTAAACATTATCGATTTTCAAATATATCACTTATATTATGACTTCAGGTGGTGGCGTTTGCTTAACTGTAACATTTTCCTTTGCCTTGGTATCATTTTGTGCTATTTCTTCTGAAGTATATGTTTTTGACTTCAAATCCGATATGAACTTATTATCATTAGTTTTCTCGCTATTATTCTGAACATCTTCTAGTGCCTTTTTAAACTCTTTTTCAGGTATTTCAAATTCAGTCTGCGGAAGTTTTACTTTATCTAATTCAGCTTCTCTAATAGATTTTGACATTGCACAAAAAACTTCTTCCCTATTTTCCATTTTAGTTTGCACATTTAATCTCGTTATGCTTCTTGAATCAGGCAAACTTTCTCCAGATATTTCTTCTGGAAAAGTTTTTATTAAATGATCTCTAATCTCTCTATACTCTTCTTCCGTATAACAAAAATCACTCATAAAACTAACTTGACAGTCTAAATCACTATTTACTAGTTTTTCTGCTACAGCCATTGCCATCTTTCTAGAATGTTCATCATTCAACTCATAACAAACATATGGATTACCTGTGTCACCTCCGCAACAAGCATGAGATAAAAAGCCTTTTTCATATCCCTCATTCAACAATTGTTCCAATGCTTCGGAGCCTTCTGCCCACTCATGAAATGCTTGTTTTCTTTCTTCGTCTGTTAACTCATTTATATCTATTGGTTTTCCTGTGTTATATTTACTTTTCATATTTTCTTTTCCTTTAATATAATTTATTATTTATAAAATCGTCTATATCTTTCGCTACATATTCAAACTCATCAAATTCGTGTTTATATAAACATATAGTTTGCTCTTTAGATTCACATATAACATCACCAAATTCAGTTATTGCGAACGGTATATACCCTTTATCTATTAACTCACTAAAAATATATACATTATCCTTATCTTCTTTGTTATATGAAAGTATCTTTTTAAGCATTTTACCTTGTTCTGTTTTAGTATCAAAACAAGTTCTTTCAGGTTTACCATTATTATATTTCAAAATTATCTCTCTTAATTTAGACGATAATTTTATACCAAACTTCACTTCTACTTCTAACAATTTACTTTCACTAATTATCTTTACATATTTCCAATCCATTTTTTCACCTACCAAATAAAATCATTATCTTTTATTTCTCCATTTTTTTGCATATCTTTTATTTTATCTTGTTCTTCAAAAGATGAAGTAATTTCTTTAGCATCTTTTTTCAATTCTTGTAAGCTTTTTATAAAACTGTCTGTTTTGTTATCCACAGCATTAACAACCTGTAATTCTTGTTTTGCTTCCGGTAGCATTTTCAACTTATTTTCTGCAAACTTCTTAACAAATGGTAATTTGTTTAAAAATTTATTTGAAGATATACTTTGTGCAACTCTTTGCATAAAAGTCGCTCGAATAGTAGGAACATTTTCTTGTGGAACTGACTCCACTACTTCATTTTGTATATTATCTGGTCTTATAATCTCACCAAATTCATTTATATGAACTCCGTTATCCTCTATTGGTGCTTCTACTTCTGTTTCTTCTACCACAGGAACAATAGGCTTATCATCTTCTATTACTTCTTCTGGAACAGTTTCCTCTACTAGCTCTTTATCCCTATCTTGCACATAACTTACTATTCCTTTTAAACTTCTATCTTCAGAATTAAATATTTGTTCTAATTCTTCATCAGATAAGTTCTTTCCTACTAAAGCTTCACTTCCGCTAAACATTTCATCTAAATATTCTTGTGATTCATCAAAATATTTACTCTGTACTACTCTATCTTTAAACTCTGCATATCTTTCTTTAAATTCTTCTAATGTTTCACATTTGCTTAAATCATATCTGCTACTTACAATATACTTAAATTCTTCTTCCGTGACTTTGCCTAAAAAGTACCCTTGATAATGTGATATACTTTCTTTATCAAATATGTGTATGCCATCTTTAGATTTAACAGCATTATCTAACATCATTGTTCTAAATGACTTTTCTATATCTTCAGCAGTATATTCCTCTTGTCCTTTAACCGCTAAAAATCTTTCTGCAAAATCTTCATAGTTGCTTTCTATAAACTCACTTGCAAATTTAGCATAATTACCTTCTTGAACTCCATACTGCTCATTCTCGCAATATGTAAATAATACTCTCCTGCAAAGTTCTTTTTTCATCTTTGGACTTAATGGGTCAAGTCCTTGTTCTTCTCTATCTTTGGCTATATCTATATTCTTAAAAGGAACTCCTTTTTCTTTAGCAAGTTTCACTGCTTCCATATAATGAGGATTTAACTCTTTCTCTCCACTTGTCATTAAGAATATTCCATCTATTTCATATTCATCTACAACAACTTCTGAATATATACTCGCCTTATCCGAATTTAATATTTCTCCATTTACACTTTTACAAGTTTCCATCATCTCTGATTCAATTTGTTGTGGCAACTTTATTGGGTGCTTAATAATAGTAACTCTGCTATCATTATGACTATTATTTATTGTGTATGTATCTTTAGAGTCAGCCGCAACAATATGTTTTGGTTTTACTATATATCCAAATCCAGAACTACCATATATTCCTCTAGCATTTTTTGTTATTAAAGATGTTGACATATACTTATCTCTAAATTCACCTTTAACTTGTCCACTTGTAAAATTATGTATTACATAGTTTTCATCTTCACCATCTCTTGATGGGTCGGATAAAAAACTATTCCAGACTTCCACCACACCATCGTTATAGCTATCTATTCCTTCTTGTAATGAATCTACATCTGTTACTTCTTGTGTTAATAGTCCTTGCAATTTTGATGTTACTTCTTCTAGTTTCGCTATTGTTTCATCACTTACTTCAACACCATTTTTATTCAAAAACTCTATTGAACTAATTGCTTCTTCAGCCATTTTTCTTGTATCTCTTGCTGTATAATATTCATCAGATAATTCTGTAAGGTTAAAACAACTTTCAATACTTTCTACTATTTGTTCTTCACTCAAATCATTGCTTTCAAAAGTTCCATAATCATCTGGTTTAGGAAGTTCATCATAAGTTGCAAAAGCTTCTGTAAATCTTTCCTCAAATTCTTTATTTGGAGTTACTACATCTCTTACAGTTCCCCCTCTTTCATATATTTCTTCTAAAACTTTCCTTGCAACATATTCATTTAATTCGTTATTATTCTCTAAATCTTGTAATGCTTTTTCTATAAAAGAAGAACTAAATGAGCTGTCTAGTGCATTGTAATCTATAAATTGTAATATTCTATTTTTTGTTTTATCACTTATTACAATACTCATCTATTTTCTCCCACGTATTTTAAATTTTTCCTTTATATCACTTATCAATTCATTCACACCTTTATATTATCATATAACAAAAAAATTAACAATAGTCGTACATTTTAAATTAGTTAAATTAAATAGCTAAAACACCTATCCATGATATAATACAAATGTACAATAAATTTTAAGGTGAAAAAATATGAATGTAATTTTAACGTCAACAGGTTTTGAAAATACAGTTACACTAAAAAAGATATCAAACGCAATTGGTAAAAACTTTAATTGCTTAAGAATGTTAGTAATACCTACCGCTAGAAAATATGAATATAATAAAGAAAAATATTTAAACGATTATATCAAATTAGGCTTTAAAAAAGAAAATGTATATTTTTTTGATGACGAAGAACCTCAAAAGTATAGGAAATTAGATATCGACTTAATTTATGTTTGTGGTGGTAATACCTTTCTATTACAATACTGTCTAAAAAAATGTGATTTTGAAAAAGACATTATTCAATATGTAAAAAATGGAGTGATATATTTGTGAGCGAGTGCTGGAACGCATATTGCTACAGCTAATATATCTCATGTTAAACATTTTGACAATAACGAAGTTAACTTAAATGACTTTACTGGTTTGCAGATGTTTGACGGAATTATTATATGCCATTACAATGAAAGTTCTATAATATGTAACCTAATGGCAAAATATAAGTTTTCGAGTAATGTTGTTAAGTATATATCTACTAACAAAGATTATTTAATTACAGAACAGATAGATGCTCCGATGGCACTAAATAATTTTAGTGAATTTAGAGTACTAGCTCAATTTATGGGAGCATCATTAAGAAATTTTCATGATACAGTATGGAAGATTGATGAAATGAACAAAGAAGAACTTAAAATTTTGCGTTCAAGAACGGAATCGATGTTTAAGAAAGCATTATCACATGAAAAAGGTCTTGAATTTTTGGCACAATATCAGAAAAATATGGATTATGAATCTATAAAAGAATATTTAAAACAACATCAATATGAATATGTAAGTGATGATGTAATAATTCATGGAGATTATAATCCAAGAAATGTATTTTCTAAAAACAGTGTTTTTGCTGGAATGGTAGACTTTGCTGACACATGTTTTGGAGATAGACATTATGATATCTATTTTTCTATGTGGACAGTGGCATTATATTCTGGTATAATAGGGCAAGAGGAACTGGTTTCTGAATGTGAAAACATCTTTTTGGATGCTTATGGAAGAGATAAGATTGATAACTCCAGAATGGAATTGTGCAAAAAATTAACGTGTATGTTCTGGCAAGAGCATAATGATATAAATGCGTTAATTTAAAAGAATAAACCAGTGGTCTGTTTGATCACTGGTTTATAAATAAAAGATGCAGCAGTTGGTAAGAAAATAATTTTTAATGTAAGGCTTTACTCTTTTTGAGCAATATCCAGTTACGGTTTGCAGGAGATGGAAAAATTTGCCTTAAATAATATCTAACAAAATTATACCAAAGAAAAGTCTAACTAGAAAGGTTATTTAAAATAAAAAATATAAAAAGAAAGAATATGTTTATAAAATTCATATTAAATAAACCTTATAAACATATTATACGAGGAGCTGAAAAAATGAATAAATATTATATATTAAGTGGTATGGATGAGAAAAATGATTATAATTTTTATGGAGATATTGCTGAAATTTTTAGGAATGAATTATATAACTTTGAAACTATAGTATATATTTCAGCCTATCCAAAAGATATAGAAAGAAATAAAAAATTATCAAAATCAGAAAAGTTTATCAATGTTGGAATAAATTTTAAAACTAGTATAGCATTAGATTATTCATATGATAAAGAAACTGCAAAAAAAATATTAAATGAAAATAATTTAATATTTCTATATGGTGGGGATCCATATCAACAGATGAAATTTATAGAGGATTATGAGATAAGTGGTTTGTTAAAAGATAAAACATTAATTACATTAAGTGCAGGTAGTATAAATATTTGTAAAGAAGCAATATGTACAAAAGATGAGGATTTTATTGTGACTTCAAAATATAACCGGAATAGGATTAGTTAAGTTTAGTATTGAACCTCATTTTAATATAAATAACAAGGAAGTATTAGAAGATTTAAAAAAATATTCTAAAGAAACTATAATATATGCTCTTGAAGATGATGCATATATTATTATGGAGAATAAAGAAATAAAATTTTTTGGAAATATTTATTCAATAGAAAATGGAAATGTTATAAAAATTAATTAAAATCGAGTAGAGGATAATTCTTAGTGAATTTCTCCCCTCTCACACCACCGTACGTGCCGTTCGGCATACAGCGGTTCAATTTATATTAAATATGAACCTTTTCATATTGGTCTAGTAGAAATACTAGGCCTCTTTTTCTTAATCTTTCATTGTTTATAGCAAATTGAATATATCTAGTCTTACATATTTGATAATACCCTTTACGAGTGTTTGCACAGCTAAAAGCTATTTCAAATGGTACGCCCAACTTCTGTAGGCTTTCACATCTCTTTCGTGTCTTTTTCCATTGTTTCCAGATTATTACTCTAATTCTTACCCTCAGGTGTTCGTC
>CAYZTN010000024.1:0-18529 GCA_964481385.1 uncultured Clostridium sp.
AAATTTTAGGGCTTATGTTTAAATTTTTTTGGGACATTTTCAAAAATCATTGACACAAAAAGAGCCACAATACTTTAAAATGGTGCTCGACTTTTGTGTCAAAATTGTCCATGACCTCATTTAATATAATAGTGGAGGTGTGAAAGTGGATATACTATTGGCACTAATTCTTAGTATGTCGAGTAATTTAGACAATATAATATTGGGGTTAACTTATGGAGCTTCAAATGTTCAAATACCATTTAAATGTTCTTTAATAATATCTTGTATTACAACGGTTGTAACTGTTATCTTTATGGTGCTTGGTGTAACGCTAGGGGAACTTTTAAATGCAAAAGTAGCTAACGTATTTGGCGGTGTGTTACTTATTTTAATTGGCTTTTATTTCATTATTTTTGAAGTGTTAAAAAAGAGAAATGACAGTGCTAGTATAGAGCAAATAATAACATATAAAAGCATGCTATTAACAGCAACAAATCTTTCTGTTAACAACATTCCTATAGCGATAGCAGGCGGACTTTCTGGTACTAACATACTTTATACAGCTATATTTTCTTTCATATTTAGTACTCTTTTTATGTATATTGGGAACGTGGCCGGGAGAAAATTTCAAAGTAAAATAATTTCTGCTGTTGCACCAATATTGTTGGTAATTTTGGGAATAATAAAATGTGTGCAATGATAGAATTGTGTCACTTCTGTTTGACTTAATCTCTAGATTGTAGTAATATATATATTGGAGTTGGAGGAAAAAATGAAGTTGAATATAGATTACAAAAAAATGTGGTCAGAAGTAATAACTGCGTCTTTAATAATAGTGATATCAGCTATTGCTATTATTTCGTTTATAGTTATATCTGATCAAAGCGTTGATGTATATAACCCTAGCAAAAAAGTTGCGGTGAGTGAAGGAACTCAAAGAATTGAGGAAGTATTGTCTTTACTGCAAAGTAAATACATGGGAGATTTAGATATAGAAGAACTTACTGATGGTGCAATTGAGGGTATCCTTTCTAAAGTAGAAGATCCATATACTAGATATTTAACTGAAGAAGAATATGCTGAGGAAACAAGAGATTCTTCTGAAGAATATAGCGGTATTGGTGTACACATGTCATGGAGTGTAAAGGAAGCAAGATTAAAAATTATTGGAGTAATGCCAGATACACCAGCAAAAAAATCTGGACTAAGGGCCGGAGATGTTATAACAGAGGTTGACGGTGTTATAGTTACGAAAGACAATATAACAAAAATGTCAGATAGCATTAAAGGTGAAGAGGGAACTGTCGTAAGAATTGTAGTTGATAGAGCTGGTGAAAGTTTAACATTTGACGTAACTCGTGCACACATTGTAGCAAATAATATTGAATCAAATATTGTAGATGGAGATATTGGATATATTAGAATATTATCTTTTGATGTAGATATTTATGAACAATTTAAGGCAGAGTATAACAAATTGTTAAATGAAAATAACGTTAAAGGCCTTGTTATAGACTTAAGAAACAACCCAGGTGGTTTGGTAAATGAGACAATTAAAATTGCAGATTTGCTTGTAAAAAACGGCGTAATTCTTAAAGTAAAATATGCAGATGGTACAGCAAAAACATATAGGGCAACAAGTAGTGCTTCATGCAGTGTTCCGTTGGTTGTATTGGTAAATGAAAATAGTGCCAGTGCGTCTGAAATATTGTCAGGTGCAATCAAAGATTTAAATCAAGGTGTGATTGTTGGAACAACTACATTTGGTAAAGGAATAATGCAGTCTATAATAGGACTTGAAGGTGGAGATGGCCTTTCTATAACAATTGCAAAATTCTATACTGCATCTGAAAATGAAATACATGGAGTTGGTATAGAACCTAATGTTAAAGTGGAATTAACTGAGGGAGTGGATTTAGATTCTGTTATATGTACTGAAAAGGATAATCAATTAAATGAGGCAATAAAGCAGATAAGACTACAAATTCAGTAATTGTAATATAAATTTAATATACCCGAAAATAGATGCACAATGTAGCGACTTTTTAAAGCAACAAGATACATAATAATGAAACAAAGCGAGTTTTTTGCCTCGCTTTGTTTTGACAAAAAACGTAAAAAATGGTATAATTCGGGCATTAAGAGGTGATTTTATGGTTGCCAAAGAAACACTTTCGCAAATTAAAAAAGATGTAGAATCGTACATAGGAGAAGAAATTTACATTAAATCTAATGCTGGAAGAAACAAGATTATAAACAAAAGAGGTACAATAGACAGTGCTTATGCAAATTTGTTTGTGGTAAAGGAAAATGACAGTAATAGGAAGTTCTCTTATAGCTATGCTGACGTTGTTATGAACTCTTTGGAGATAACAAAAGTGGATGACGGACAACCTATAATGGAATATAACTTTGAGGAACAGAAAAAATTAGCACAATTATAGTTACAAAAGAAGCACATGAATTAACATGTGCTTTTTATAGTCTAATTTTGTCGAACGAAATATAGCTAGAGATTAGTGGGTTTACGCATGCAAGCAACAGAAAGTTAACGTATGTTGTTGCAGAGAAAATGATAAAGTAATATACTAAAGAAAATAAGAAAATTAAAAAAGTTTAAAATTTTTTTTAAAAAGTATTGACAAGAACAAACGTACTATATATAATATAGAAAAAACAACAGTTCGGTGTTTATTAGGAGGTTATTATGATATCAGAAGAAAGAAAAAAAGCGTTAGACGTGGCTTTAGCACAAATCGAGAAGAACTTTGGTAAAGGTTCTGTAATGAAATTAGGAGAAGTTGGCAATGTGTCTGTTGACGCTATTCCTACGGGTGCTTTAAGTTTAGATATTGCACTTGGAATTGGTGGTGTTCCAAGAGGAAGAGTTGTAGAAATTTATGGACCTGAGTCATCAGGTAAAACAACAGTTGCTCTTCATATGATTGCTGAAGCTCAAAAAATGGGTGGAATTGCAGCGTTTATTGACGCAGAGCATGCACTAGATCCAGTTTATGCTAAAAACTTGGGTGTAGATGTAGATAATCTAATTGTTTCTCAGCCAGATACAGGAGAGCAAGCTTTAGAGATTACAGAACAGTTGGTAAGAAGTGGAGCTATTGATATAGTTGTAATTGACTCTGTTGCTGCACTTGTTCCTAAGGCAGAAATTGATGGAGAAATGGGAGATGCACATGTTGGTCTTCAAGCAAGACTTATGTCACAAGCTTTAAGAAAACTTACAGGTGTACTTGCAAAGTCTAAAACGGTTGCTGTGTTTATAAACCAATTACGTGAAAAAGTTGGAATTATGTTTGGTAACCCTGAGACTACTCCTGGCGGAAGGGCATTGAAGTTTTATGCGTCAGTTCGTCTAGAGGTTAGAAAACAGGAGGCTATTAAAATAAACGGTGAGAATACTGGTAATAGAACAAAAGTAAAAGTTGTTAAAAATAAAGTTGCTCCACCATTTAGAGAGGCTGAGTTTGATATTGTTTATGGAAAAGGTATATCTACTTCTGGTTGCATCTTAGATTTAGCAGTAAACTTAGATATAGTTAAGAAAAGTGGAGCTTGGTTCTCATATAACGGAGAAAAAATTGGACAAGGAAGAGAAGCTGCAAAGTCTTATCTTGAGTCTCATGAATCAGTTATGAATGAAGTTGAACAAAAAGTAAGAAATAACTTTAATACTGCTTTTGAGCAAAGTTTAACTACTCCAAGTGATGTAAACGAGAAGGAAGACGCAGATGATATAGAGTTAGAAAATACAGAGGAATAATATGAATTTTGAACAAGCAAAGGAAAGAGCTGTTAGGTTTACAGCTCTTTCTAAAAAAACAGATTTTGAAGTTAGAAGGAAACTACAGTCATTAGGTGTGTCTGGTGATATAATAGACGAGGTATCTGAATATTTAAAGTATTTAGGTTACATAGATGACGTAGATTATATAGATTCTTTTATACGTCAAAGCGAAAAGATGGAGAAACTATCTGTGTTTGAAATAAAGCAAAAGTTACTAGCAAAAGGTATAGACAAAGAACTCATTGCCATGAAACTATACGATTTAGAAAATACTGATTATGAAAAACGTGTAGTAGATAGGCTATTAAGTGGCAAGCTTTCTTCATATGAAGAGGATAAGAAAAAAGCATATTTATATAGAAAAGGATTTAAAGTTAATGGATAGTGTAGTAAATAATGTAGAAAAGGAGACAAAAAAACATAGTGTGGTTATTTCAAATTTTGAAGGACCACTAGATTTGTTATGCTTTTTAATTAGTAAAAACAAGAAAGATATTTTTGAAATATCTTTAAGCGAGCTTACTGATGACTACATTGAGTATCTAAATGGCATGTCAGAACTTAACATGGAAATTGCTACTGAGTTTTTGGTAATGGCGTCTACGTTATTATACATTAAGTCAAAGAAACTGTTGCCAGAGATTGAAGCTTCAGAAGACGTGGAAGAAATGACAGCGGAAGAGCTTATTGAAAAAATCGCTATGTACAAGCTATATAAAGAAAAACAAGAAGAATTAAGAAATATGTATGCGAGTAACTTTGGAACGTTTGAAAAACTTCCAGAAAAACTTAAATTTGAAAAGAAGTTTTTTCTCCCAAACAATGTGTCTTTAAATTCATTAGGAAAAAGCTATTCTGATGTGTGTGCTAGAAACATAGACAAGATAAATAAAAAAGCAGAGGAAATTGAAAAAATTGCTGTATACGAAAGAGTTACGGTAAAGAGTAAAGTAATTTTTATGTTAGATAAACTAAAGTCTAAATCTAAAATTGTATTTAATAAGCTATTTAATAGCAGTTCAAACAAGAAAATAGACATAGTAACTGCTTTTATGGGAATGCTTGAATTATCTAGGCTAAAACAAGTTAAAATAAACCAAGATAAGCTTTATGGAGATATCGAGATTGAAAAGATTGCGTCTGAGGAATTAGATATTTCACTTTTGAAAGAATAATGTTTAAAATTTGAAAAATAATATAACAGGTGATATGTGTGAATATATTTATACCTGTTATTTTTTTTGTAATTTTGTTATTAATTTTACCAGTAAGAGTAGATGTAATGTTAAATATAAAACTAAAAGAGAAAAAGGTGGAGTTTGAACCTATACCACATATGAATAATGTTTTAAGGGTAAAAATACTATTCTTTTTAAACATATTTAGAAAAAATATATTTGAAGAAGAGAACAATAGCCAAAAGAAAAAGAGAAAAAGGGATAAAGAAAACGAAAAACTTTTAATTAAAGCGTTATATAACAGTTTGAAGTTTAATCGTCTAATACTTTCACTAGGCCTTAATACTTTTAATGATATATTAAATTCGTACATAAATGCAGGACTGAATGCAAGTCTTTGTATGTATATAAACAAAAACAGTAATAAGTTTAAATATAACAATTTGTTCTACCAGATATACATGTCAGAAGTGCCACTAGTTTTAAATTTAGATGCTTCTATTTACATTTCACCTATTAAGGCTATTTTTGAATATATAAAACAAAAGATAAAGCTTAAGACAAAAAGCACAAGAAATGTAAGTGTAAATGTATAACTTTGAAAAATTTGTAAATATTATTATTGTAAAATATACGAGGAGGTGTGTGTTTTGGCAGAACATCCAATAGAAAATTTAATGGTTACAGCGATGAGTTCTTTGCGAGATATGATTGACGTTAACACAATATTAGGAGATACGGTGGAAACAAAAGATGGTACGACTATTATACCAGTATCTAAAGTGTGTTTTGGTTTTGCAGCAGGAGGAAGTGAATTTAATACAAATAAACTAAACAAATATGCAGAAACTGTGAAGTTACCGTTTGGTGGTGGAAGTGGAGCAGGCGTAAAAATATCTCCTATTGCATTTTTAATAGTTAAAGATAGTAACGTAAAATTACTCACAGTTGAAGCAGATAAGCCAATAGATAAATTGGTAGATTATGTACCAGATATTATAAACAAGGTAACAAGTTTGGCAGATAAAGCGTTGCAAAAGCCTAGTGCTAAGATAAATATTGAATAATAAGAAGCGTATTAAAAGGCGTGTTGGCGAGTGTATGGCGCTGGCACGCCCTGTGTTTTATACAGGAGGTGATATATATATGAAAAGCAATATTTTAAAACAGAAGCTTAAGACAGGACTTATAGAGGAACTTAAAAGTAAATTTGAAAATTGTGTGGATTTTGTGGATAGAAGTCTTACACAAGATAGTGCAGAGTTAATAAATTTACACATAATGTATTTTAACAATTTAGTGAACATTGAGATAATTGACGAAAGTATTTTGCGTCCAATTTCAAGTGTGATACAAAGTTTTAAACAAGAGAAAGATGTTGAAGAATATATAAATAGTGGGCTAGTTTATCACACAGAAATAAAAAAAGAAACTGCTTTGGATAATATTTGCTCACTGCTATATGAAGGTAACTTAGCACTTGTTTGTACAGATTTTGCATATATTTTTGACGTTAAAAAGTTTGAAAAAAGAAGCATAGGGGACGCATCTACTGAAGCGTCCGTTAAGTCCGCAAGAGATTCATTTATTGAGGTGGCTGCAACTAATTTGAGCTTGGCAAGAAGACGAATTAAGTCAAATAACTTTAAGTCAGAGGAGTTTAGCGTAGGTAATGACTCGAAAACTAAAGTGTACGTTGTATATATGGAAGGCGTTGTGAATAAAGAAGTGCTAGCAAATATTAAGGAGCGAATAGAGAAAATAGACGTAGCAGCGATTACATCTCCATCTATGTTTGAGGAAAACATATGTGAAAGACCGCGTAGTATATTCCCTCAAATTGAGTATACGGAAAGGCCAGATAAGTTTTGCTCTTGTATTATTGAGGGGAAAGTCGGAATTTTTGTAGATGGATTGCCTATAGGATATATTGCACCAGCTTTGTTTAACATGCTTATGCAAGATTCTGAGGAGTATTCTATAAGTCCAGCTATGGCAACTGTAAAGCGAATGCTAAGGTATATAGCCATTGTATTATCTCTTACGTTAGCAGGTTTCTATGTTGCTATAACTACATTTCACTCAGAGATGTTGCCGACAAAGCTTGTTATGTCTATTGTAAGAAGTAAGCAAGACGTCCCGTTTCAAACATATACTGAGGTAATTATAATGTTAATAGTATTTGAAATGATATTAGAAGCGGGAGCAAGACTTCCTAAAAACATAGGCCAAACTATTTCCATAATTGGCGGTTTGGTAATAGGAGACGCCGCCGTGCAGGCAAAACTTGTATCGCCTGCTGTTGTTGTAATAGTTGCTGCTGTTGGTGTTTGTGGCTTTATAATTCCAAACCAAGATTTAACCAATGCTATAAGGATATGTAGATTTTTACTTGTAATACTCTCTTCCATAGCAGGCTTTTTGGGACTATCTTTTGGAATTGTTATGTTCCTTTTATATCTTGCGTCATTCGAGTCATTTGGCTATCCGTACATGAAACCATTTGTTGCTGGAAATGTAGAGCAGTATGCAAAAGATACCTTTGTCCGCGGTTCGCTTTTTAAAAAGAAAAAGATTTGGTGGTAGTTATGAAGAAATATTATTTTGTAATTCAAGCACTTGCAGCTCTTGTAATTTTTTCTCTTATTGGAATGACTACCTTGCCTACAAAAGTAGATGTAGAAAATCTTGAAGTGGTAGAAGTAATTGGGCTAGATAAAAGTGAAAATGGTGTTAAGGTTACTGCAATATTAAAAAAGAATGGCGAGCAGAGTTCAAGTGATACAAGTGAGCAAACGTCTAGTTCTTCAAAGTACAAGGCGGTTACGGTTGAGGCTATGAGCTTTAGCCAAGCGGTAGATATTTTAAGAAATGTTACAGATAAATATATATCACTAAGTCACGTTAAATATTATATAGTTGGTGAACCTACAGCAAAGGAAAGCTTAAGAGACGTTATAGACTATTTGTCTAGGACAGATGATTTGGAATCTACTTCAAGACTTCTTGTTGCAGATAGTTATTCGGCACAAGATTTTCTAAAAAAAGTTGTAGATAGTGATGAAGATATTGTTAGCAATGTTCAAGATAAAACGAGTGACTTGGTTTCTAGGAATGATACTGTAAAAGTGACAGTATTAGATATTTTGGATATGTTTTTGCAAGATAAAATACAAGGAGTTGTTCCATATATTTCAGTGATAGGTGGCACAGGTGAAAGCACTGCTTTTGAAAAATATGACGGAAGTGAAACAAAAACTGATACATTTGGCTTTGAAAAAGTTGGAATTATATATGATATGAAAGTTGAAGATGTGTTATCTAAAGACGAAATTGTTTGGTACAATATGGTGCTTGCAGATGTGCAAAGTATCGTTATGCTTGTTCCTATGAGTGATAATAGTAGCGTTGTAATTAACTGTAACAGAGAAAAGCACAAGTTATCTTTTGACGTTAAAGATAGCAAAGTAACAAGTATAAACTTAGAACTAGAGTTTATAGCTAATATAGAGGAAGCTAGAACTAGTGAGAAACTTTTTGATATAGGATATATAACTAAAGTGCAGGAAAACTGCCAGAAGGAAATGGAAAATAACATAACTACTGCAATCAAGAAGTGTATCGAAAGCGATATTGATTATATGAAGTTGGGAAGCAAGTTTGAACTACAACACCCTTACGTGTTTATGAAACTTAAAGATAACTTTTTGGGAAACTTAAGGACAGCGGATATTAAAGTTGATGTTAACATTAGTTTAAATAATACGTATGACGTTATGCAATCTAATATTTATCAAAGGGAGGGAAAATAACATGATGTTATATATTTTAATAGCAATAACCTTTTCTTTGGATATGATAACAATGTCTAAGTCAAAAAACACTAAGGATAAGGTTCCATATATAATTGCTATGGCTTTTGTTTCTGTATTAGGAGTTGTGTATTTAAAGTATGGGGACGATATTAGAATTATAGACAGAATATTTTCGGTTCTTAAAGTACAAGGAGGCGTATAAAATGCAAAATGATACTGAAGAAAGAATTAGTGCAAGACAAGCGACTAGACTTTTTTTAATTGCAGCAGCAGCGCCAATTATACGAATTGTACCGTCATATACAGCGCAGTATTCAAAAAAAGCGGGAGCAATAAGTGCGGTTATATCATTTGGCCTGTGCATTTTAATAGCAATGTTTTTTGCTAAAATGTTTAATGATAAGCGTTTGAAAATTACGAGTATGGAAAATGCATTTGAAAGTGCGTATGGGAAAATATTTGGTAAAGTGCTGTTGGTTATAGTTTTAATAATGCAGCTCGTTATAATGGCAACACGTTTAAGAGTTTTTACAGAGAGAATACAGACACTGGTATTTACTGAAACGGTCCCAATTCTTTTAATGATTGTGTTTATGGCAACTGCATTTGCAATTTGTAAAATAAGGCTAAAGTTTATAGCAAGATTTGCGGAACTACTTGAAGCTGTACTTGTAGTTGCGTTTTCTGTTGTTATTTTAATATGCCTTCAAAACTTTAATATAACTAACATATATCCAGTTACATATTATGATATACCAGGAGCATTACATGGAGTTGTAGCTTTTGTTGGAATAATGGCGTTATACAGCTATGTCTTTTATTTAGGAGATAGTATAAAAGATAAAGAAGAATTACTAAAATACGGAAAGTCTGCCGCAAAGATTTTCTGCGTGACAGGGCTTGGTCTAATATTCATAACTACGGGAGTATTTGGCTACAGAGTAGTAGCGGCTTTTTCACAACCGTTTTTTATGACATTAAAAAGTGCAAATGTTTTAGGCGTGTTTGAGGGAATAGAAAGTATATTTGTAACATTTTGGACAATAGCAGATTACGCTATGGTAATATATCACTTAATAATATCTGGAGTGTTACTTAAAAAGATATTTAATCTAGAGTCTCGTCTTACTATGATTGCACCAGTTGCATTTGTAACATATATAATATCTTTTTCGCTTTCTAAAAACTTCTTCATGATAACGCAGTTTACAGATTATATCATACTTCCACTTAATATATTTATAGGGTTGGTGTTACCAATGATTACGTATGGAGTGCTTAAAATTAAAGACAAAGTTAAACAGTTAAATTAGCACATAACTTTAAAAAGTGTCGACCAAAAACCTTAAAAAGTGTCGATTAAAATGGTTAAAAAGTGTCGACTGGATATTGACACTTAAAAATAAATGTGATATATTTGATACAGAGGGTGGAAAAATGAAGTTTGATGAAAAGAAATATAAGGAAAGACTTATTGAAAAGAAACTAGAAGATTACTTGTCTGTATTTGGTGCTGTAAGTGTTGAAGGACCAAAGTGGTGCGGAAAGACTTGGACATCACTTAAGCATTCAAAAAGTGCTGTGTATATGGATAATGATGATGTAAGGGAACTAGCTAAACTAGATGTAAATTCCGTTTTTAAAAGCGAATTAGAAAAAAAACCTCAATTAATTGATGAGTGGCATTTGGTTCCAACCATATGGGATGCGGTAAGACGTGAGTGCGATAATACTACAGAAAGAGGTAATTTTATTTTAACTGGTTCTACAACTTTACCTGAAAAAACAATGAAAGAAAAGGTACATCATTCAGGAGCAGGAAGAATTGGAAGAATAAATATGTATACAATGAGTTTATATGAGTCTGGAGATTCTTCAGGTGAAGCTTCCTTAACTAAGATGTTAAATAATACGCAAGAAACACTAAATACAGGAAACGTAGAAGTGTTGCAACTTGCAAAATTGATAGTAAGAGGTGGATGGCCTGCTAATTTAGAAGTCAGTGAGGATAAACTAGGAATAATACCAAGGTCATATATAGATTCTATTTTAAATATAGATATGAACGAGGGAGAAGACAAAAAACGAGATAAAAACAAAATGAAAATGTTACTAAAATCTCTTTCGAGAAATGAATCTTCAATAGTAGGTAATAAAACAATAATAAAAGATATAGAGGAATATGAAAACGAAGCAGAATTGTTATCTAGCAGAGATACTGTAATAGATTATTTAGATGTACTAGACAGATTACATTTGCTTGAGGATCAAGAGGCTTATGGAGAAAATTATCGTTCGCCAGCAAGAGTTGGAAAGTCTCCAAAACGACATTTGGTAGATCCTTCTTTATCGTGTGCATGTTTAGGCTTGACTCCAGAAAAACTTTTAACAGATTTAAAAACATTTGGTTTTATGTTTGAGGCTCTTGTAGAAAGAGATTTAAGAATATATATGGACTATTTAGATGGACATTTATATCATTTTAGGGATAATGTATCTGGTTTAGAGGTAGATTCAATTTTAGAATTTCCTGATGGTGAATATGCGGCAGTAGAAATAAAGCTAGGATATAATCAAGTGGAAGAAGCTAAAAAGAGTTTGTTAAATTTCTGTTCTAACATGGTAAAAAAGCCTGCGTTTATGTGCGTCATAGTTGGGAAATGTCCTGCCATAGTAAAAGATAAAGAAACGGGTATATACATTGTACCAATTACTGCGTTAAAACCATAATAACAGCCAGATGTAAATTATATGTAAATTTAAGTCAAAATTATAGTTGCCAAGGCATTAGCGTCTTGGCAACGTTTGTTTTGTATGGTATAATATATTATACGAGTTTGTGAGGGAATTAAATTGAAAAAAACATATATATATATTTTAATCGCAGTACTTTTAGTAGTGTGCGTTATTGTATTTGGTAATACTCAAAAAGATAATGAAAACAGCGAAAAAAAGAATGTTACAACATCGTTTTATCCAATATACATTGCAACAATTAATCTAACTGACGGAATAAATGAACTTGAAGTTAACAATCTAACACAAAAGTCAACAGGTTGTGTCCATGATTATACTTTAACTCCAGAGGAAATGATAAAACTTTCGACAGCAAATGTATTTGTTGTAAATGGAAGCGGTATGGAAAGCTTTTTAAATAAGGTTATGGAAAATTATACTGAGCTTAATGTTGTAGATACATCTCTAGGCATTGAAACATTGGAAGAAGAACATGGAGTAAACCCACATACATTTGTAAGTATTGAAAAATACATTTTGCAAGTTGAAAATTTGAAACAAGGTTTAGTTAAAACATTTCCAGACTATGAAGAAAAAATTGAGAATAATGCAGAGACGTATATGTCTTCGTTAAACAGTTTAAAAGAATATGCACATACTAAGTTGGACAAGTTTAGCGGTGAGAAAGTTGTAGCTTTACACGAAGCATTTGAGTATTTTGCTGCAGAATTTGGCTTAAACGTAATGGCTGTAATCGAGGAAGAAGAAGGTGCGTCAGCCTCTGCTACAGAAATTACTCGTATTATATCTGAAGCAAAGAAAAATGGTGTAAGAGCTATTGTTGTGGACAAGGATAGCAACACTAATACAGCGAGCGTAATAAGTAGCGAAACTGGTGTGCAACAAGTTACTTTTGATACTACTATTTATGGTGAAATGTATAAAAATGCATATATTGACGCAATGTATAAAAATGTGGATAACATTGCTAAAGTCTTGGAGGAGATAGAATATGGAGTGTAAACATTGTTGTACTAAAATAAGCAATATAACTGTAAAAACGCCAAGTACAGTTATATTGGACGATGTATCATTACATTTACATTGTGGAGAGCTAACAGTAATTGTTGGTAAAAATGGAGCAGGAAAATCTACACTTTTAAAAGCAATTATTGGAGAGTTGAAACATTCTGGAAAAATTGAATTTTCAAGTAAACACAATAATTCAAAAACGCTCACTATTGGGTATGTTCCTCAAAAGTTAAATATTGAGAATTCACCAATTAGTGTGTATGATTTGGTTTGTAGTTGTACAAGTAACACACCAACATTTCTTGTAAAATCTAAAAGCAAATATACAGCTATAAAAGAACATTTAAAAGAAATGGAAGCAGATGACCTTATAGACAAAAAGATATCTTCTTTATCTGGTGGTGAGCTTCAAAAAGTTTTAATAGCAATAGCAACACTTCCGTATCCAGAACTTTTAGTGTTAGACGAACCAGTATCTGGAATTGACGCTAAAGGCAAAGATATATTTTATAAATTGATAGACAAAATTAAAGAAACTCATGACGTAGCAGTTCTTATGGTATCTCACGATTTTGATAAAGTAAAGGAATATGCGGATAAAGTTATACTTTTAAACAAGAAAGTATTAAGCATAGGTTCGCCAGACGAAGTGCTTTCAAGTGATACGTTTGTAAAAGAATTTGGAATAGGAGATAAGTAATATGGAAGTGATATATGATATAATGGAATTTATACTTCCATTTAACTTTATACAATATGATTTTATAAAAAACGCACTACTTGCAGTAATTGTTATATCTCCAATATTTGGTTTGCTTGGAACAATGATAGTAAATAACAAAATGTCGTTTTTCTCAGACGCATTAGGCCATTCTGCTTTAACAGGAGTTGCTATTGGAGCATTAATTGGAATTTCTAATTACTCTGTATCTATGATTGCGTTTGCAGTAGTATTTGCACTGCTTTTAAACTATGTAAAACAAAAAGGAACAACTTCAGCAGATACAATAATTAGTGTGTTTTCGTCTACAGCTATAGCAATAGGACTTGTAATACTTTCTAAAACAGGTGGTATAAATAAATATTCTAGCTACCTTGTAGGAGATATTTTAAGTATTTCTACGGGTGAAATATTAATTCTTTTAATTACACTTGTTTTAACTTTCATTGCTTGGCTTGCTATTTTTAACAAGCTACTAGCAATTAGTGTAAATCCAATGCTTGCTAAAACTAAGGGAATAAACGTAACGCTTATTGAAAACATATTTGTAGTGATTATTGCTGTGATAGTTATGGTTACAATTCGTTGGATAGGTATCCTCCTTATAAACTCACTAATAATATTACCAGCAGCTTCAAGTAGGAATATATCTTCAAACGTTAGACAGTATACACTAAACAGTATAATTATATCACTAATATCTGGCATACTTGGAATTGTTATATCATTTGGAGCAGGCCTAGCAACAGGACCAACTATTGTAGTGGTGTCAGCCGTCTTTTATTTTATAACTTTAGCATTAAGAAAAGCAAAGTAAAGTTATTTTAGTAATCAGGGTGTCAAAGCTGTCAAAGCTGTCATTTGGGACGTTTCGGGAGCACTGAAAAAATCGATATTTTAAAAAATTCAAACATTTAAATCAATGGTTTTTAGATTTTAAGTTTACCATAAATTCACTTTTTCAGCAGTCCCGGACGTTTCTAATTGACACTAATATAAAAGGTGTCAATTAGAAACGTCCCAAATGACAGCTTTGACAGCTTTGACAGCTTTGACAGCTTTGACAGCTTTGCTCCATCCGACAAAAAGAACGTAAGAATTAAATTTCTTGCGTTCTTTTTTGGAGATACATGCAATAAAAATAAATTAACAATTATTTTCATCTAACTGTAAGTTTTAAACCTTACATATTACATTATATTCTCAAAAAAACAATGTGTGTATAAATTATTTAAATACTTTATTTTGTTAAGAATAATAACAATTTGTATGTCATATACTGTAGTAAATGTAGGAGGAGAAGAAATGTCAATAAATTTAAATAAAGAAGAACTCATGTTAAGCAGGTATATTGCAAGAGATAAAACAACTACTTGGCTAGAACAAGAAGTATTAGTATCAGATATTAAGCCTGATGTTATGAAAATAATTAGAGTAGAAGCAGTACCTTTTATACAAGAATCTGAGGTAAATGATGGAACAATTAAAGTAAGTGGTAGAATAACTTACTACATATTATATCGTTCTATGGATGGCGGTGCGTTAAAGGGAATAACCGCAGAATATCCATTTGCACAAACAATAAACACATCACAGGCAAAAGAAGGAATGAATTTAGATATAAATGTAGTAGCAAGAAACGTAATATATTCTTTGCCAAATGAAAGAAAAATAATGTTAAAGACTGAACTTGTATTTGACTATTCTGTTACAGATGTGGCGACTGTATCTTTACCAGTAAATATAGAAAATAGCGAGGGAATTGAATATCTTGTTACAAATGATATGTTTAGTAATGTAATAGCTGTAAAAAAAGAAAGCATAGAACTTGCCGAAGAAATAATATTGCCTGATGAGATGACTGGAATTGAAGAAATTGTAAAAGTAGCTTCTGAAATAAAAAACACGGATTACAAGGTAAGCTATAATAAAATTCTAGTAAAAGGGGACTTAAATTTAAGACTCATGTATATTAAAAGTGGTGAAACAAGCACGCTTGGAACATACGACTTAACAGTGCCTTTTGCCGGAATGATTGAGTTTGAAAACATATCTGATTTATATAAATTCGACATAAAATATACGTTACAGAGCTTGCAACTTATCTTAAGTGGTGGAGAAAATAACGTAATAAACGTACAGGGTTCAATACTTGCAAGAGCGATTATGTATGAAGAAAAAGATGTTGCACATATTTCGGATTTTTATAGCACAAATAAAGAGTTAATATATAACTCAGAAAATGTAGCAGTTATTAAAAATAAAACTAGTTTGGAAAAAGATATAGCAATAAATGAAAGAATAGGTACACTAGATGAAAATAGCAGAATTATAGAGTGCCAGGTGGATACAGCATATCTTGTGACAAGTGTGTCAGGTGGCAATTTATATATAAGTGGAAGTATAAAAGTGCCGGTCACATACGAAAACACTTCAACAGGAGCAGTAGATTCTAAGACTTTTGATGTAGTGGTAGAAAGCTCAGTGCCACTAGGTAAAGAAGTGGAAGCATCTAATGTGATTACAACTTTTGATGTTATTAAAAAAGATATAACTATGAGTGGTGGTAATGTAGAAGCAAATATTACTTTAAGAGTAAAAGTGGATATTGAAAATATTGATAAAATAACTGTTATACAAGATATAGACGAACAAGATATAAACGAAAGTGATTTTGATAGCATGTACATATATATTGTTAAAAAAGGCGATACATTGTGGAGTATAGCTAAAAAGTATAAAACTACAGTAGCTAAAATTGCAAATGTTAACAATATAAATGACGAGAGCAAGATTGATGTGGGACAAAAATTACTTTTAATTAGGTAATTTATGAGATATAAATTTTATAAATTAGCTATAGGGCAAATGAAGAACAAAAGACTCATTGCCCTTTTTGTTATAGTTTCCATTTTGGTATCATATCTTGCGTTTAATATAAATAAGGAGATAATCCCTGCAATAAAAACTATTTGTGAAAGTAGAGCACAGGCACTTGCTCTTACGGTAACTTCAGAAGTCATTGAAGAACATATGATGGAGTTTAAATATGATAAATTAATGGATTTAAACTATAGTGAAAACGGAAAACTTACTACAATAAGCGCAAATATCTCTGAAATGAATAGGCTGTCAGCGACTATTGTAAAAGAAATTCAAGAAAGATTACTTAATTCTGGTGATGTTTTGGTAGAAGTACCGATTGGTAAACTTCTTGGTTGGTCTATTTTTTCAGGCTTTGGACCAAAGATAAATATTAAGCTTATACCGGCTGGAAATGTTGAAGCAGATTTTAAGACTGAGTTTTTGTCGCAAGGAATTAATCAAACAAAACACACAGTATACATAGAAATAAATACGGCAGTAAATATTGTGGCGCCGTTTACTAGTGATGCGATTGCCTCAAACAGTACGGTTACTGTTGCTGAAACTGTTATTGTGGGAGATATACCAAATACGTATTTGGCTGTAGATGATAAAAACGCATTTAACGATTTAAATAATAATTGACATAATTTTGTTTTTTTGGTAAAATATATTTGTAATTAAAAATTGGAGGGTTAATATGACTACATTAACGTCAAGAAGGCTGAGATTGCGGCCATTCAAAAGAGAAGATATTAACGAATTGTTTGAAATTATCCAGGATGATAAAATTAAAAAGTTCTTGCCGGGAATTCATACAGAATCAAAGGAGTTGCTGGCTGAAAATTTAGAGATCTATGTACATGCGAATTTTAGAGACGATATTTATTTTGCGATAACTGACATAGATACAAATAGGCTTATAGGAGGTATAGTGCTTGTAAGAACTTTAAAAAACAATATGGAGATATCATATTTTATTAGCAAGGAAAGAAGAGAAAAGGGCTTGATGTTCGAAGCTTTACAGACATTTTTGAAATGGTATAGATTGAGTAAATTTAAAAATACAATTGTGTTTTCTGTTTCAAAGAGTAATGATTCTTCTTTGTTTTTGTGTGCTAAGATGAACGAGTTGAGAATACCAATATTAAATATAGCGGAGGATATCGATACGGTATATTATATTATAAGACCATGGTGCTTAACATAGGAGAGCTGGCTTATTGCTGGCTCTTTTGTTAGTTACCGCCAAAAATTAGTGCATATTCACAGATAGTTAAATATAGTAAAACCCACGAAACTTAAGTATTCCGTGGGTTTGTATATTCCAAAATATTATCTCTTTGAGAATTGAGGTGCTTTTCTTGCTTTTTTAAGACCGTATTTTTTTCTTTCTTTAACACGTGAATCACGAGTAAGAAGGCCTGCTCTTTTAACTGCTGTCTTAACATCTCCATCAGTTGTAGCTAATGCTTTAGCTATACCGTGAGCGATAGCTCCTGCTTGTGCAGAGAAACCGCCACCTTTAACTGTTGCTATTACATCGTATTTTTCCATAGTATTTGCTACTGCAAAAGGTCTTGTAACTACTGCTTTTAAAGCGTCAAGAGAATAAACTTCGTCAAGAGGTTTTTCGTTAATAGTTATTTTGCCAGTTCCTGGAGTTATTCTTACTCTAGCTACAGCAGATTTTCTTTTTCCAGTTGCATATATAAATTTATTTGTATTTTCTTTTTTTGCCATGTCTCTTACCTCCCACTAAAATTCCCATACTTCTGGTTTTTGAGCTTGTTGTTCGTGCTCTGCGCCTTCGTATACTCTTAATTTTGTTAACATTGCTCTACCTAAACTGTTTTTTGGTAGCATACCTTTAACTGCAATTGTTATAGCTTTTTTAGAATTTTTAGCCATCATATCTTTGGCTTTAACTTCTTTTAAACCTCCAATATATCCAGAGAAAGAAGTATAAACTTTTTTGTTTAATTTATTTCCTGTTAATATAATTTTATCAGAATTTAATATGATAACGTTATCTCCACAGTCAATGTGAGTTGAATAAGTTGGTTTGTGCTTACCTTTCAATAATTTCGCTGCTTCTGCTGCTACTCTTCCTAAAGGTTTTCCTTCACCATCTATAATGTACCATTTTTTTACTATTTCATTAGCTTTTGCACTATATGTTTTATTGTTCATTAGATGTTCCTCCCTAAATTTTAAATAATTTTTAATAATCGCAAAAAACATAGTGATTTAAATAAAAAATTACCGAAAAATTATTCAAAACACATAAGCCTTGCCCATATATTGTACTACACTTTTCAAAAGATGTCAACCAAGGCTTTTAAAAATTGTAAAAAAACAACAAAATTGTTGTTAACTCAAAAAATATGTGATA
>CAYZTN010000025.1:0-17938 GCA_964481385.1 uncultured Clostridium sp.
CTTGTTTCCCACCTTTTCTGTGTTATAATTTATTTGAAAGGTGGTGATTATTTATGACTATTTCTGATATATTGCAGTTGATTTCTATTATCTGTTCTAGTGTTCTTGCAATAGTCGCTATTGTAATATCTATAATTACTTTAAGGCAAAATAGAAATATGATATTTGAAAGCAACAAACCGCAAATAACAATATTTTCTAAAGCAATTTCTTTTACTTCTCCAAAGAAACGCTTATACTTAGTTTTAAAAAACTTTGGACTTAGCGGTGCCACAATAGTTGATATTGAATATGACAAATCATTTGATAAATATTTTGCAAGGCCTCCATTTGAAAACATTTCAAATGTTTTTATTGCTCCTAATCAAACTTTTTTGTATCCACTAAGTCTAACTAGAACGGCCAAAGAAGTTTTTAAAATTGCAACTACTTTTAAAATCAAATACTTATACTTAAACAAGGAATATATTGAAAGTTGTACTGTAACTTTTAGTCAATATAAAGATAGTTGCTTTTTGAAAGTTCACAGTTCTAAAAACCTTAAAGAATTGTCTGAAGTTCTTCAAGAAATGACATTGCAACAACTCTAACTTATTACTGTTTCGTTCAATTCATCGATTGCAGTTTTCAAAACAAACTTATTTATAGCGTAAGTTTGTTTTTTTGTCTTTAGGTAGTCTATTATTACTTTTACTTCTTTATCTACTTCACTTTGTAATATGATAGACCTTCGACCACATTCAAGTTCTATATCCATATCCATATTCTCACCTCCATATTTTACAGTTAAACTGTATTTTTACTGCATAAAAAAATCTATATCATTGTAATTAACATTATAAAAATTTTCTATCTTTTTTAATATTGGTATATCAGGAAATGTAATGCTCTTCTCATAATTAGCCAGTGTTTCAACGCTTACTCCTATATTTTTAGCAGCCTCTTCTTGAGTATATCCTCTATTAACTCTTATTGCTCTTAATGAGTATTTCATATTTAACCCCTCCTTGAGATAATATTACTACAGTTAAACTGTAATGTCAATAGTTATTCTGTAAAATTTTCAAAAAAATATTGATTTTTTTACAGAATAGCTGTATAATGCTTATAGGAGGCAAGAAATGAGTGATTTAGGAAATAAAGAAATTTTTGCAAAAAACTTAAAATATTATATGGAATTAAACCAAAAAGATAGAAACGATATAGCAAGAGATTTAAACTTACCATACACGACAGTAACAAGTTGGTATAATGGCGAATTCTATCCAAGAATAGATAAAATTCAACTACTTGCTAATTATTTTGGCGTACAAAAAGCGGACTTAGTAGAAGAAAAACATTCTACTAAAAAGCCAAATCGTATTCCAGTTTTAGGAAGAATACCAGCTGGTGTCCCTCTTGAAATGATAGAAGATATATTAGATTATGAAGAATTAGCTGATGATATGCTTAGAGGTGGAAAAGAATATTTTGCACTTAAAGTTAGTGGTGATAGTATGTATCCAGAGTATCTAAACGGCGATGTGCTTATCGTGTTAAAACAAAACGATTGTGAAAGCGGTCAAGACTGTGTTGTGGCTGTAAACGGCGATGACGCTACTTTTAAGCGAGTTTATAAACTTAACGGAGGAATTACATTACAACCGCTAAATAATCAATATGTACCTGTGTTTTACTCAAATGAGGACATACTTAACAAACCTGTTAAAATATTAGGTATCGTTAAACAAATTAGGAGGGACAAGTAATGCAATCATTTATTGTTGGATGTATAAACTGGATTTTAAAGAAAAGAAATATCTGGTTTCATATAATAGTAGGATATTGCACTGGCGGAATATGGTTACTGATTTATTTTGGAGTAAAGTATTATAAAAAATACTACATTGATATTAAAAAAGAAAATGAAAACAAAACTAAGATTACTAACGAGGTTGTTAATCCTAGTTTTAATATTACTTTCGAATTTGACTCTCACAAGCCTCGAAAGAAATCATTATACAGTAAAACAAAAACTCATAAATTAGTAGATGACTATGTAGTTTTTGATTTAGAAACAACTGGGCTTAACAACTCAAGTAATGAGATTATTGAAATATCCGCTTTGAAGTATAACAACAATGTTCTAGTCGATAAATTTTCAAAGCTAGTTAAACCTCAAGAGTGCATTCCAGCAAAAATAACTAAAATTACAGGAATAACTAATGAAATGGTTGAAAACAGTCCTTCAATAGATGAAGTGTTACCACAATTCATTAAATTTATTGACAACTATACTTTAGTCGCTCACAATGGAAGTTTTGACCTAGGATTCATAGAAAACAACTTGTGTAAGCTTAATTTACCTCTTATAGAAAATAAAAATATTGATACTCTTTATTTAGCTAGAGAAAAGTTGCCAGAACTTGAAAATCATAAACTAGAAACATTAAAAGAATTTCTAAACATCAATTTTGATTCTCATAGAGCTGAATCTGATTGCTTAACTACAAATGAAGTTTATCAATATTGCAAGAAATAAAATATGAAGGAGCTTAGTTATGGAAAATGAAATGAAAAGTAATTCAAAAATTGAATTAAATAAAGTTCAAAATATGTTAGAATGGATGAAAACAAAGTTATTTTTAGATAATGTAGCAGAAAATGCGAAAAAACGAATTGTAAAACGAGGCGAAGTTTATTTATGTAATTTTGGAATTGGAATAGGTTCAGAAATGCAAAAGCTTAGACCTTGCGTTATTATTCAAGGCAATGTTGGAAACATAAATTCTAGTAATGTTATAGTTGCACCTATCACCCACACTGAAAAAGAGATACCATCAATGGCAAAAATAGAAACGCAAATAAATTTAGAAAACGAAAAACCGATACTAAATGGCTGTGTTAATCTATCAAATATACAAACCGTAAGCAAAGCTAGATTAAGTAACTATATAACCACTTTAAGCAAAGATGATATGGAAAAGGTGAATACTGCCATATTAGTTAGCTTAGGATTATTTAAAGATATAAAAGAATTAAATGATAAAATTAAAAAACAAGAAAAATATATAGAAAAATTAAAATCTAATTTAACATCTTAATAATTTTGTTAAATAAAATGAAAAAAAGTGTTTACAAATGTTTCTTAATGTGTTACAATAAAAGTACAAATAAATTACTTTTTATGTAAAGTAATAGTACAATTTTAACAAATATGAAAATCTTTTAAGATTTTTAGTATTTTGTAATACATTATGCTATTTATACATATACTAATAGCACAAATATGTTACAGTTTTTACTGTAATAGTATTAAGAGAAACTAAGTAAAATTAGTTTCTCTCTTTTTATTATTATAAAAAAGCGATAATGCAAAATCTTGGCGGACACTGCATTATCACAAATTGAAAAATACTTGAAAAAGTATTCATATGCTTATTATACAGTATATGAGTTCCTTTTTCAAGCTTGAAGGAGGAATTTTTATGTCAAAACGAGGCAATGGCGAGGGTAGCATATACTACAGCGAAAAACTTGGGAGATGGATTGGACAATACACATATAACGGGAAACGAAAGTCGATATACGGCAAAACTCGAACCGAAGTGAAGACAAAACTAAATAAAGCATTAGTTAATATAACAGATAATAGATATGTTGATAAATCTGAGTACACATTGCTAGATATGAT
The DNA here is from genome assembly GCA_964481385.1 of uncultured Clostridium sp. Taxonomy (GTDB): domain Bacteria; phylum Bacillota; class Clostridia; order TANB77; family CAG-465; genus UMGS1649. Next base: position 3,674 of record CAYZTN010000025.1, read on the forward strand.
TGAAATGAATATTGAAGAACAGTTCAAAAGTAACAAGATTTCGCAAGCAACATACAAAAGAAAACTCGAAACGAAGAAAATCATAGAAAATAGTGACATTGCTAAATTACCAATACAAAAGATATCTGCTATTACACTTAATGAATATTTGTTGAGCATATCAAATTACAGCAACTCAGTCATTAAGAAGATATCTGGAGCATTGCGATTAGCTTTTGACAAAGCTGTAATTTTGAATGTTGTTTTGAATAATCCATACGCAATAAACGGCTTAATAAATATACCTAGAAGCTCTAGACAGGACAAAAAAGTAGATGCTTTAACTGTTGAAGAACAAAAACTATTTGTTGCTGAACTTGAAAAAAACTACGATGAATATACTGATATATTTTATGTCACTATCTATACTGGGATGCGAATTGGCGAAATATTAGCATTATCTCCTGCCGACATTGACTTAGATAATAATTTAATATATGTGAATAAGACTCTAACAAAAGACAAAAATGATAAGTTTATCATTGGCTCTAATACCAAAACTAAAAAACGGTACTCGATATATACCGCTGACATATCTTGTTCACGATATACTTTCTAAACGCTTAAATTGCCAAAATAATTTACTTTTTAGCCACGAAGGTAAAATTATAGGTACTAACACAATTAACTCTCATTTTAAGAAAATATGCAAAAATGCGAATATAAGAATTATCAATACTAAAGTTGTAAAATCAAATAAAAAAGAGTCGAATCTAAAATCAAGCGAGGTGAATACTCATATGCTAAGGCACACTTATGCAACGAGATGTATTGAAAGCGGTATGTCCGCAGTCGTATTATCAAAGCTATTAGGTCACGCTGATATAGAAACAACTTTAAACACATATACTTCAGTTTTTGATAAATACAAAGATGATGAGATTCAAAAATATTTAGACTACATTAAAGCTGGTTGCATTAAAATTGCATTACAAAAACAGGCAGAAGCTTGATATGACTACGTTGTAGTCACTTTTAATTTGCTCCCCGCAACCATATAAAAATAAGCATTTTGTAGAAATACAAAGTGCCTATTTTTTGTGTTTTGACCACTCATTTAGCTATAAACCAAGCAATGTATAAAGGAAAATTTAATAAATAAAAGAAATAATTGGATATTGAAACAAAATTTTAAGTAAACACACGCAAAAGCTTGACAAATGCGTGGGATTACTTTAAAATATTTATAGGTGATAAATATGGTTTATAATTATAAAGAAGTTATAGAGATTTATAAAAACGATTATAACTTAAAAAAAGCATTAAATGAAAAAGAAATATTTAAATTAGAAAAAGGGATATATTCTGAAAACAGAATTATTAGTCCATTAGTAATATATTCAAAAAAATATCCTAATTCAGTTATAACAATGGATAGTGCATATTATTATTATAATTTAACTGATGTAATTCCTAATAAAGTATATCTTGCTACCGATAGGAATTCAGATAAAATTCATAATAAAAAAATAGTTCAAACATTTATGCCAAAAGAAATATTACATAAAGGAAGAATAACTTTAGAGGAAAACAATGAAAAAATTAACATATATGACAAAGAAAGATTGCTAATTGAACTAATACGCAAGAAAAATCAAATTCCATTTGATTATTATAAGGAAATTATTTCTAATTATAGAAAAATTGTAAATAATCTAGATATGTATAAAATCGAAGAATATTTGTCATTATTTAAAAATGATGTTAATTTAGCAAATATTTTACAAATGGAGGTGTTTTAATGAATATAGAAGAAACTATTGAAAATTATCAGAGATTAGGATATGAATTTGAAGAAGCAGAATCAAAAGTTTGCCAAGATATTATTTTATTAAAAATTTCCAAAAGTAAATTTTCTAAAAATATAACAATAAAAGGCGGAGTAGTAATGCATAGTATATCAAACGACATGCGTAGAGCTACACGTGACCTTGACTTAGATTTTATAAAATATTCTTTAGACGATAACTCTATACTAAGATTTATAAAAGCATTGAATGATGTTGAAGATGGAATAAAAGTTGAAGTTGTCGGAAAGATTGTTCCATTACATCATCAAGATTATAATGGTAAAAGAGTTAATTTAAAAATTCAAGACGATTTTAATAATAGCATACAAACAAAATTAGATATAGGTGTTCATAAATTATTTGATTTAGAGCAAGAAGAATATTGTTTTAGTTTTGATCTATATGAAAATAGTGCAAATTTATTGATTAATTCAATGGAACAGATATTTACAGAAAAGTTGAAATCACTTTTAAAACTAAGTTTTAGATCTACAAGATATAAAGACTTATTTGATTTTTATTATTTAATAAAAAATAATAAATTACATAAAGAAAAGCTAATAAATTGTATTGATTTACTAATTCTTAAAGATGAATACATGAGAGAAAATACAATTCAAGATATTGTAGAAAGGGTTGAAAGTACGCTTAATTCTCCACGATATCGTAATAATCTAAATAACCCAAAAGTTAATTGGATTGAAATATCAATTGAAGATGCAATAGACACAGTGTTAAATTATATTAGTAACTTAGAAGAAATAACAGTATAGAAAAGAACAATAGTATTAAATAATCTAGTAAAGAATTATTCTTAATGAAACTGTACAGAATAGCACTTTTGATATTCTATAGAAATAACCAGATTTAACTGCTGGTTCTCATAACCCGAAGGTCATCGGTTCAATTCCACTCCCTGCAACAATATTGAAGCCTCCCAAGTTGTCTTGTGGAGCTTTTTGTCGTAAAAGATTAAGTTAATTACTCACACTTAAAGAACAAGTGTGAGTAATTAACTTAATACCTAAGGTGTAGTTGCTACAAATTCCGATTCACATTCGGAATTTGTATAAAAAATTTATAACTACTAAATATTACTTATATAAATATGATTTTTTTATTAATTCTTCCAATTTATTTCTATCCCACAATAATACATTATTTAAAGTTGCTAATTTCCTTGCTTGCGGTGTAAAATAATTATTCGTTAAAACTACTGCCACATGACAATTGTATATATTTTTGCTTGCAATTACCTCTTGTACCGCTTTCACGCCAACTAATTGTGAATACTTTTTACATTGAATGGCATATTTAATATCATCTTTGTATGCAATTACATCGGCTCCATAATCTCCGCTTAACGATGTAACCTCCACATCGCTAAAGCCATCATATTTCAACAAATCTTTTGCAAATTTTTCAAATTCATATCCATCTATATTCAAATCAATATTTTCCAATACCATCTTGTTTTCTGCCACATTGTTAATTTTTTTATATGGAATAACATTTTTAACTTTTTTAAAATCGCTAACATATCTAAATCTCAAATTTTCTAAGCAAATCTTTGGCACTACTTTTGCTAAATTTATTTTTGAAAACTCATCATTTTCCACTAATATTGATAATATATTAAATTCTTCAACATTACCATTTGCAATATTTAGTAAATATGCATAACCGTTGAAGGCAACATTACTTATCCACTTCTGTCCAAAATCACAAATTACTCTAAGTACTTTTAAAGTTGAGTTGAAAACATATTTTTCTATTAAAATATTCTTGCTTTTCTCTGTTATTGAACTTGCAACGGGCTCTCCTGAAATAACATTTGCTTGATAACACTCTATATTAGGAATATTTTTATCTATACTGTATTTATAATTAATTATACAAGTGTGTGTTTCCACTTCATATTCTATATCAAACATATTATCGCATAATGTGTTTTTTAAATTTTGAGATATATAATCACTTAAGACTTTTTCTACCTCTTCTTTATCGTAACTTAATAACTTGTCCTTATTTTTCTGAATATTACTATTATATGTGTCGACTTCATCTCTTTTTTGTTTCATTAATTTTTCGTATTTATTTCTTCTTTGTTTTTCTTTTTGTACATAATCCTCTAATCTTTGTTTTAGCACTTCTTGACATCGTTTTTCTTGCTCTAATCGTTTTTCCTTTATTCTACCATTTAAAAACTCACTAATTACTCTTTTTTTAACACAGCCAAATTCCAATTTAATTTCATCTAGTGTCGGTACTGGCAAATTGACATATTCGCAATAATTAACCTTTTTCTTTTGTTTATTATAATAAATATCACAATCAAATTTAAAATTATCTTCAAACAAAATTTTATCAATATTCAATTTTCTTTCTTCCAACATTTCATTAAGCTTTGCAGTTTTTTGCATAATCGACATTACATAATCAGGTCCTAACGCCATTTTATCTGTAATTTGTGTTATATCCGCTATATCCATAATATTATTCCCCCAATTTTATAACTAAATTATAAAACCTCAGTTATCAATCGTTACCTTCACTGCCCTAACAGTTGGAATTGTAATCGGGATATCCCAAGCACTTGTATATGAATATTCTCCTGACATTATTCCATACACTGTAATTATATCCCCTTCAAGCACTTTATTTTCGCCTTCAGCCATATCGTACAGTATATATATATTGTCCTCATAGTATCCCCACTCATCTTTTGTTATCGCCAGAAGCATAGCTACAGTATTCTCTCCATATAATGCTTGAACAACTTTCCCAGTAAATTTAACAGCTTCGCCCTTGTGTGCTGAAACATTACGTGCAAAGTCTAAATATTCCATACTTTTCGCATTATTTATTACATATTCTTCTGCCATTTTCGTTGAATATGCAAATATCTTATAACCGTTATCTTCTTGGACAAGATAAATATACGTGTCAAACCAGTATATTACAGATTCAAATCTAACTCTACATTCATATATAGATTTTCCGCTATTAAAAATTTCTAATATTTTTTCTTCATCCGAATAGCTTTTCTTGCATTTATTCAAATTTTCGTTACTTATCAAACTTAGTGAATCATATGTACACTTAACATGGTAAGCCTTATCTTCATTACTATTAAGCAATTCAATAGAACTTGCGTCAACATAGCCCTCCATAACTTCTCTAGAATACTCATGTATAAGGCTACTTACATCTCCTTCACTCCCGTTATTATTATAAAAATTTAAAAAAGCGCTCATTGCTTCCTCTGCAGTACTATAGACAACTTGAGAATTATTAGAAGCATTGTTTATAATATCATCTTTTTTTAATCTGTAGGTTAAAAAAAGACCAAAACATATTGCTAGTAATATTATTAACACTACCACCAATTTCTTATAACCTTTTTTAACTGTTTTTTGCCCCTTTACATTACCATTTAAATTTTCTTCCATAAAAAATTCCCCTTTCTCGAGATAATAAATTTATCTCTTACATTTGACATTATAACACATAAAATTCGCTTTGTACACATTTTGTACACTGAATTTATTACAAATTTTAACATATAATAACTTTAGGTGAGAAAAATGAAATTAAAAATAGTACCAAACCAAAAAAACAAAGATACAATTACAAGAACAATACGCATTAGTGGCGAAACATACGATAAAATAAATTCATTAGCAGACAAAAACAAATTATCTTTTAACGCCGTCATAAATCAAATAATTGAATACGGACTACAAAATTTAGACTAAAAAACAAAATAAAAGAGTAATGTGCTTTATTTTAGCATATTACTCTTTATATATTTTTCATTAACTATGTCATTTAAGCGCGTCCCAAATGACACTATTTTTTTAGTTTTATCTTTAGCGTCACTGCATTGTGATTTGTGTTTTTAAACTCTGTGTCTTTCACAGATACTGCTTTTACCTCAACATTTGGTGTTGTAATAAAGCCGTCTACTGTTGCTGTTATACTTGTTTCTTTATCATAAGGCATATTTCTTAACCTAAATGTTTTTGTTTTGGTATCTGTCACTGCTTTCCAACCTTCAGGGAATGCTTCTTCAGTCATTTTGGTTATTACATATTCTTCTGACATTACACTTTCATTTTCGTCAGCTGGAAATAGCATGTTAAAGTCTCCGCCTGCTACAACATAGTTTCCTTTATCATATTCTAGTAACATTTCTCTTTTTAATATGTCAAGCTGAGTTTCTCTCATTGTTCCGTCGTCATAATCTTCTAAGTCTACATTTATTACAACTAAGCTCTTTTCGCTATCTTCTAATGGTATTACAAATTTTTGCAAGCATTTTTTTGTGGCGTATATTCTTTCTGGGAATTCATATGTTTGTGGCAAACTCAACCTGTAACTTTCACCTTCATATTTACTTAGTATGCCTATTCCCGTCTTAACACTTCCTATTATGTTTGGAATTGGATATGGCACAAACACATCTTGTTCTACTGCGTATGAACTAATTCCTTGAAACTCATTAGCTAGCTCTACATATTCGTTTACCTCATATGACATACGGGATTTATAGTCCACTTCCTGCAAAAGCACTATATCTGCTCCATCTTTAATAGTTTCGGTAACTGTCTCTAAATTAGCAGTAACCGTGTCTTCACTTGCTGCTCTTGTAGTTTCTCCGCCTTCATACCAAAAGTCTGACTCTTCACCAGACACCAAATGTCCAATGTTATATGTAAGTATAGTTAACTCGTCGCCTTCTTTTAGTTTTGTTGTAGATTTACCAACTGTTTTTAGCGTTTCTCCATTTTTAGGAGAAAACTCTGTTATGAGTACTATTCCTAATATCAACACAGCTACAATTATTACATCTACAATAACTTTTAAAATTCCTTTTATTATCCTCTTTACCATAAATTCACCTAAAATGTAAGCCTTTCAAAATCTTCAAGTCGTGTCTTATGTACATTTTGTATTTCTTCTTCAAATTCTAAGTGATAGTTTTTTACTCCAGCAAGTTCTAATATGTATTTTGCAAAATCTGCGTTTAGTATAAATAGCGGTCCTAACACATATGTCCCTATAAAATTCTTGTAATGCACGCCTTCAAGCTTGCTCTCTTTATTTAGCCCTATTCCCTTTTCTACCTTTAAGAAATACATATCTTCGTTATTTCCAAAACTGTGACTAAATTGGTTTTTAAAGCCTACTAGTTTCATATCGTTAAACTCCCCTAGTATTAAGCCTGCATATCTATCTAGCATATATCTTTTAGAGTAAATATCGAAAATACCAAGTCCCTCTATTTTTCCTTCGTCACACTCAATATACTTTCCAAATATCTCAAAAGCATTTCCTGTGAACAAGAATATCTTGTCACTCTCTATTAACTCTTTTATTCTGTCTTTGTATTCCATAAGTTTAGATATAACTTTAGCTTGTGTTTTTTCTGTCATAGGCCCCATGTATATCATATCTATGTCTTCTGTTACAAAAGCAGGCACTTCCGTAAAAGGAGTATGAATAACTTGAATTTCTTCTGAACACTTTTCCAAATATTTAATATTCCACATGTCGCCATATAGGTTACAAAACTCTGGAAACAATACTTCTAACTTCATTATTTTTCCTCCTTTAACCTTTCTTCTAGTTTTGCTTTTACTTTATTTGCAATATGTACTGTATATACATCGTATGTTATAAATACCTTGTCTATATCTGTTAAATCTAGCAAACTCACTGTATCTTCTTCGTTCCTTGTAAACTTAATTTTCTCTTTTGGCACTCCTGCTAAAAGTAGTCTTAAATAGTGGTCTGGACATCTTACTCCACCAATTACAATTTGTTTTATGCTATCGTCATTTAAAAACTCATAATCTGTATCATATATCCAAGTTAAATTTTCAGATGTTTCTTTTGCGTCAAAAAAGTCGTCCAAGTTAAGTATTACAGCTTTTCTTCCTGGCTCAGATTTAATATAGTCAAAAACACGTGAACATGCAACTGGGTTTTGCCCTTTTGCTAGGTGCATTATAACGTCTACTCCGTTTATTTTCTCCTCGTTAAATCTAGATTTTACAACACCTGACTTACCCAAGCCTTTTTCTATTTGTTCATAGTTTAAGCCAAACTCTTTTAAAAGAGCTATTGCAGATACTGTGTTGTATATGTTTATCATACCATTTGCAGAAATGCTATACTTTTCTGTTTCTCCATCATGCACCACATCTAGTTTCATATTATCTGTGTCAATTTTAGTTGCTAAATAATCTGCATCAGGAGATTTAAAGCCACATTTTGGGCAATGTGCCTTCCCTATATGGTGGTATCTCAAGTAGTCGAACTCAAGCGTTGTATCGCACACAGGACATGTTCTAATATCTTGTATTAAGTTTATACATTTATCTACATCTGTTGGAAGCTTGTCTATTCCAAAATATACTTTTTTGTTTTCTTCAGTTCCTAAACCAGAACAGATTAAGTCGTCTGCGTTTAGAATAAGAGTAGTAGACTTTGGCAAATCTTTGTTAATTATTCCTTGAATATACTCTGTATGAGCATTTCTTTTTATGGAATCTCTAAACAAGTTTGTACAAACAAGATATGTTGGAGTAAGATATGGGTATATTCGAATTGAGCTTCTCTCGTCTATCTCGAACACTGCCAAATTTGACTTTACTTCACCTTTTAAATTTACATCAGAAATTAGTGAAGTCGCAACTCCTGCGTTAATGTTTGCTCCTAGTCTATTTGTTACTGGCTTAAAACCGTTTGCCTCTAACACATCTATTATCATATTAGACACAGTAGTTTTTCCATTAGTTCCAGTAACTCCAATAATAGTTTCTGGCTTTCCAATTCTACCTAAAAAATCTGGACATATTTTAATTGCAATTTTACCTGGAAAATATGTTGCGTTTCTCTTTAGCATAACTAAAGCCATTCTTGCAAGCTTAGCTGTGTATAACGCTATAAAAAATCTAAAGTTCTTTTTCATGTTTCTCCTCCTTATATTATATCTACTCATTAGTTTTAGTATCTAACTTTTGCTTTTCATCCACATATTGATAAATTGCTAACTCGATTAACCTAAAAATATCTTTCGTGATCATAACATCTCTTAGTCTTATTTTACCGTCTGGAACTAGCATTCTCAACTGACTACAATTTGTAGTCACTTCACTGCCTTCTTTTTTTAATCTGTTTTTTTAAACAGACCCATATTTTCTTGGCGCTTTACTACCTGTCAAAGCACCAATTACATCAACTACGCTAAAATAGTATTCTTCATTCTCATCGTTCCATATGCTTCTTATTTCTTTTCCTTCAAATAAACTTGAAATTGTTTTTATTATTTAAATTTATTTTTTGTTTTATATCAAATTTTTTAAAACTTTGATACATATTTTTGGTTTCTGCTTCTAGGTTTATTAGGTATTGTTTGTACCAACTTTCCGCTCTTTAAAAGTGGATTTATGTACTTTTCTCTGAACCCTCTAGCATCTTTATAACCGAAACTCCCCATAATCTCTCTTAAACTTTTTTCTTCATTACACAATTTGATTATATCTTTTTCATTCACATTTTTTCTTTGATTAACTTGTGTATTATCTTATGTATTTAACTTAAACTTTTAGACAAATTATATCATACAATGATACTAAATGGAAGTATTACAAAGAATAAAATATGTCACTGGGGACGTTTCTGATTGACACATATAACATATAAATTATATTGTTATATGTGTCAATCAGAAACGTCCCCAGTGACAGCAAATGATAACAAATGCCAACAAACGAAAAAAAGAAGAGCCTCTGCTCCCCTTTTAAAAATTTATGCTCTTGTTACTTTTCCAGATTTCAAACATCTAGTACATACTTTAGCTGTTCTTACTGTGCCAGCATCATCAATTCTTACTGATTGAACGTTTGGTTTGTATGTTCTTGAAGTCTTTCTGTTAGAGTGACTTACGTTGTTTCCGAAAGCCATTTCTTTTGAGCAAATTTCACACTTTGCCATATTTATTCCTCCAATTCTTCATTATTTCTTTTCAGCTGGCTTAGCTGCTTTACCTACTCTATCTCTTAGATAGTATAGTTTTGCACGTCTTACTTTAGAGCTTCTTACTACTTCTACTTTCTCAACTAGTTTTGAGTGTACTAAGAATGTTCTTTCTACACCTACACCGTAAGATATTTTTCTTACTGTAAATGTTTCATTAGCTCCGCTATTTTGACGTTTTATAACAATACCTTCGAAAACCTGTATTCTTTCACGGTTTCCTTCTTTAATTTTTACATGAACTTTAACGATATCACCTATTTTAAATACTGGTGCTTCTGCTTTTAATTGTTCATTTTCTATTGCTTTAATTATATCCATTTTGTTTTCCCTCCTTCTTGGCTACAATTTTCATTATTTCTTCTTTATTTAATTTGTTTTGTTCAATATACTTTTCTAGTAAATCTGGTCTTTTTAAATATGTTGTATAAATTTTGTCTTCTAGTCTATACTTTGCGACTAATTCATGATTTCCACTAACTAATACATCTGGCACTTTTAAGCCTTTGTATTCGGTAGGTTTGGTGTATTGTGCTTCTTCTAGCAAGCAATCTTCAAATGTTTCATTTGATATTGCGTCTTGTTTTAACACTCCTGGCACCAACCTTGCTACACTATCTATTACAGCTAATGCAGGTACTTCTCCACCTGTTAAGATAAAGTCTCCAAGCGACACTTCATCAATTTCATACAATGAAAATATTCTTTCGTCTACACCTTCGTAATGTCCACAGATTAGTACAATATGCTCACACTCTTTAGCATAAGATTTAGCTGTATTCTGAGTAAACGTTTTACCTTTTGGACTTAGATAAATTATTTTTGCATTTGTTAAATCTATGCTTTCTAAAGCTTTATCTAACACGGGTACTGTTATAACCATGCCACAACCGCCACCATAAACGGTATCGTCTGTGTTACGTCTTTTTCCCTTTCCAAACTGTCTTAAATCTACCACTTGAACATCTATTATACCTTTTTTTATTGCATTTGATATTACACTTGTCGCTATATATTCTTGTACAACATTCGGGAATAATGTAATTATTGTAAATTTCATATTAGTCCCTCAAGATTTGTAACAACCATTTTTCTTGCCTTAATGTCTATATTTTTTACATTTCTTTTTATTGCAGGAATGTAAAAGAGTTCTCCACTTGGCTTTTTAATTTCGTACACGTCGTTTGCTCCAGTCATAAGTACTTGTTCTAAAGTTCCCAAATGCTCTGAAAGTTCGTCATAAACTTCAATACCTATTAAATCTTTTACAAAGAACTCTGTTTCTGAATTTTTCTCTTCATTTAGTACTTCACGCATAACGCTCATACCTACTAAGCTTTCTGCTTGTTCAATACAGTCTATCCCTTTAAGCTTCATTACAAACATACCTTTTTGGTATCTTGCACGCTCAACTAAATATTCTACATTGTTTATGTATACTTTTTTTAATTTTAAAATGTTTGCTTCGTTATCTGTATAAGAATATATTTTTATTTCACCTTTTAGTGCATGTGTATTTACTATTTTACCAAATTCTATATACTCCAAACTATTTTCACCTATTCTACTATATCTATTGAAACTCTTTTATGTTCTTTTGCTGAATATGCACGAACTATTTCTCTAATGCTTTTTATAATTCTGCCTTCTTTTCCAATAATTCTACCCATATCCTCTGCCGCTACTTTAACTTTTATTACAGTAGTGTCTTGTGCGTTTTCTTCTGTAATTTCCACTTGTTCTTTGTTATCTACAAGTGACTTTACTATGTACTCTACTAACTCTTTATACATTGTAGAATCCTCCTTTAAAGCTCGATTCCAGCTTTTGCAATCAATGCTTTGGCAGTATCTGTAGGCTTAGCACCTTTTGCTATCCACTCTTTAACTTTTGCTTCATCTATTTTTATTTCCTTAGGTTCAACCATTGGGTTGTATGTTCCTAATTTTTCGATGAAACGTCCATCCATTGGATATCTTGAATCTGCAACTACCATTGTGTAATATGGAGCTTTTTTAGCACCATCACGTCTTAATCTTATTTTTACCATCTATATTTCACCTCCAAATAAGTTTTATCTAAAACCCTTACGGCGACCACCCAAGGCTGCAAAAGGATTTTTACCATTTAATACATCTTTCATTGTTTTTCTCATTTGTTCATATTGATTTATAAACCTATTGATGTCTTCAACTTTAGTGCCACTTCCCATAGCTATACGGCGTCTTCTTGACGCGTTTAGTATGTCTGGGTTACGTCTTTCTTTTTTTGTCATAGAAGAAATTATTGCTTCAATTTGTCCAAGTTTTTTCTCGTCAATCTCTGCGTCTTTTATTTCTTTCGGCACTCCTGGAAGCATTGCAAGCATTCCTTTGAAACCTACTTTTCTTATCTTTTTAATCTGTGCAGCGTAGTCGTCTAAAGTAAACTCATTTTTTCTGATTCTTTTTTCAAGCTCCTCTGCTTCATCTTGCTCAAACATTTCCTCAGCTTTATCTATAATAGACAAAACATCTCCCATGCCAAGTATTCTTGATGCAACTCTATCTGGGTGAAATTCTTCAAGCTCGTTTAGCTTTTCTCCAACTGACGCAAGTTTTATTGGTTTACCTGTTATTTTCTTTACAGATAGTGCAGCACCGCCTCTTGTATCTGAATCAAGTTTTGTTAAAGAAATACTGTCTATTCCTACCTTTTCGTCAAAGCTTGATGCAACGTTTACTGCTTCTTGTCCTGTTGCAGAATCTACTACAAGCATTATTTCATGTGGTCTTACTTCTTTTTTTAGTCTTACAAGCTCATCCATAAGTACTTCGTCTACTTGAATTCTACCGGCTGTATCAATAATTACATAGTCATTTAGACCTGAGTTTGCTTGACGTATTCCTGCTTTTGCAATAGCTACAACGTCTTTTGACGTTTCGTCGCTATACACTGGCACACCAAGAGATGCACCTAGAGTTTTAAGTTGTGCAATAGCCGCTGGTCTATATACGTCACAAGCAATAAGAAGTGGTTTTTTACCATTCTTTCTTACATAGTTTGCTATCTTTCCTGCAAGAGTTGTTTTACCACTACCTTGAAGTCCAACTAGCATTATTATAGTTGGAGGGTTAGAAGAGTATACAAGTCTTGAATCAGTACCACCAAGCATATTAGTTAACTCGTCTCTTACAATTTTTACAACCTGTTGACCAGGTGTTAAAGACTTCATAACGTCTTCACCCAAGGCTTTTTCTTCGATACTTGCAACAAACTCTTTTACCACTTTATAGTTTACGTCAGCTTCAAGCAGAGCAAGTTTTACTTCACGTAACATTTCTTTTAAATCTTTTTCGTTTATTCTTGCTGTACCTTTTAACTTACGCATTACATTTTGCATTTTATCCGATAAACTATCAAACATAAGATTCTCCTATCTCTTTTAAAATTTTCCTTGCTTCGTTTAAATCTACATTTGGCTCTTCTAGCTTAGCATTTAGCTTTGCTATTTTATTTCTCACTTTAGTGTAATTTAATTTTTCTTCATATTCATATAATTGTTTCTCAGCTTTTTTCAGTGTATCATTTACTGCTTGGTACGAAATATGCTTCTCTTCACCAATTTCTCTTAAAGATAAATCCGAGTAGTAATATAGCTCAAACACGTCTTGCATATTTGCTGTAAGTAATCTTTTATACGTCTCATATATCAACGTCAATTCTATATTTTTCTCCATATTTCCTCCATGCTTTTACATTCTGTGACAAAGTAATTTACTCTGATATAAAATATATGAGTAAAGCATATTTGCTTTACTCATATATTTTAACATTGCAAAACCCATTTGTCAATAAGTTTTACTACGTTTTTCATTTTCTTTTTTCTCTTCTTCCTTAAAATAACAGTGCCACTCATACAACGCTAATAATCCTATAATAAAAAATGTAAAACCTAAAATAGTTAAGGCAATAAACGTTTTCAGCAAGAATAAGTTCATTATTCCTTGCATTATAGATGCGGAACCTAAAAGTGTCGAAAGCATCACGGTTATGCAACAACGTCGCGGAAGATCTTTTATCAGCACCCTACTAAGCACCAACAAAACTAACATTATTAAAAATGTTACGAAAGAAAAAATCATCTCTTTTTCTCCTTTATTATATTAATATTTAAATTAGGTATATATAACACCAACAATATTATACCACAGCTTCAAGTATTATGTCAAGTTTATTGTGTGTTTTTTAATTGCCTGTGGCTAATCAAATATATTTTTAACAATATAATTTACTTTCTTTTTAAACTATTTTCTATTTAATAACTGTTATTTACAAGCTCTAAAAATGATACAACAGGATAAAATCACAAAAATAGATTTTGAAGAATATTGGGTGACATAATTTTTAA
>CAYZTN010000026.1:0-17223 GCA_964481385.1 uncultured Clostridium sp.
TGTTAAAAATCGGAACTTACCATTGCGAACTGGAAGTTACCTTTTCAATTCACCTGTTTGTGTGATTAATATGTTGAAGCGGTCATGGGTGTTGTGGAGTGTCACTGGGGACGTTTCTAAATGACACACGGTTAAAACTAAATTATATTACAAAAGTGTCATTTAGAAACGTCCCCAGTGACACTCCACAACACCCTATGCCAACACTAACTACATATGCCTACAATATTCCATAGACTTATCTTTTATGCAAACATATCCGCTTGGAGTTTTTGCCCATAATGCTCCATCATTCTCCGTTACTGTATATGCTGTAAATATTGTGCCTTTTTTATACACTGCATACGCATAAATATTACTTGCAGTTGCATTTTTTTTGCCATCTGGAGTTAATTCACTTACCTTTTTAACTCGGTAATTTAAACCTGCTCCAGCTCTTACTTTCATATCATATAAACAAACGTAATTTCCAGTTGTATATTCTGGTTTTGCTAATGGCAACTCACTTCCTATATATGGTGTTGGATTTATCTTATTATTGTTTACATCTCTTACTTCGAAATGTAAATGTGCACCGAATGAATAACCTGTATTTCCCATATACCCTATAACTTGCCCTTGTTTTACTTTATCTCCAACATTTACTGTAACTGAACCGTAACGCAAGTGAGCATATAACGTATACATTCCATTACTATTCTTTATCTTCACATAATTTCCGTATATATTTGCTGTTCTTGTACTTCCATATCTAGGGTCTCCTGACGTATTTTCGTCGCAATTTTTTTCTAAAGCTACAACCTCACCATCACTATGAGCAACAATATTATCTAGTGTATAATTTGCACCTACTAAATCTACTCCTCCATGACTTGTATAATATGGGTTAGACACTTCGCATTTTCCCGTTTTTAAAACTCTACACGCTATACTCATACGTCCTCCTCATATATTTCTTCTCTTTCTTCTGCTACTTTTTGCATTACTTCTTCTGTTTCATATTCGTGCTGTTTTTCTTCCATATATTATCCTCCCACTACATTTTATGCATAAAAAAAGAAAGGGTTCGTCCCTTTCTAATTTACATTTATATTCAGATTATTTTCTGCCTGTACTAATTGTTTTAGATAATTCTTCTAGCACAGCTTTTTCTTTTATTCCTGATGTAATCAAATTTAACTCTCTTACATTAATTATTAATTAAAATATTAATTCGATTTATTTTTTTCTAAATCATAAAAACTTCTATCTTTTTATTTTATTATATAGTACCATTATTAGATTATAAATTTCTTGTTTTTCCGTTTCAAATACTTTTCCATTATGATTATTTCCATAATTATCAACAAAATCTATGATTTCATAGTATGCTTCTAAAAACTCTCCTACTTTTATATTGTTTAATGTATTATTTTTAGTTGCTTTTTGTCTTTTACTTAATTCATATTTTGAATTATCACATTGAATATTTTTTAATATCTCATTTACTTTCGTTATATTTTTTAATATCTCCTCATTTTGTTCTTCTTTAGACAATGACCTAATATTACTTGGTAATTGTATTAAATTTATTAATTTATCTCTATCTGTTAAATTTTTATCTTCTCTATTTTCAGAATTATCAGAGTAATTAGGATTTCCTATTTTTAATTCTGCATTACAGTTAGAACAATTCCAATAAAATGTTTTTTGATTTGACGGTATATTACCACAATTTATTCTAAACTTTGTTTTGCAAACAAAACATTCGACATTTACCATATTCTTTTCTAAATCCTCCTTATAAATTTTGTTTTTTCTTCAATTGCTGATTTATTTTTGATATTTCTCTTTTGTACAATTTATATACGCTGTGAGTTCAATAGAATCAGTCATACGGTCATAAATATGTTCTCCATATTTTTCTATAAGCTCTTCATTTTCTATTTCAATTAAGAATTTCTCTAATTGATTCCATAAAGTATATTTCACATTTTTCTCTATAATACCTGAATATCCAGAGATGCTAATATAACTAGTTTCCTCATTTTGACTTTTATATTTATCTATATTGTAATTTGATGTATTTTGTCATTCTTCTCCACAAAATCTTTTTCAATAATTACGCTCATCATACTTACCAATTCCCACCAACTAATATGTTTTCCTGACTTGTCTTGCTCCTATAATCATAGGTGGCTTTTCGTACTCTTTTCTTTCCTTCTTAACATTATATAACACTTTTTGCACTCATCAACATTGCCAAAGCATATAACACTATATGGTGCAACGGAAAAAATACATAATAAAATCTTTGCATTTTTTTACTTTGTGACCTTTTTTCGCCGTTATATAGTAGCACCAGTGGAATAGCCATAAGCGACCAAGCACTTACATCGCAAAACATAATTACAAGCACAAAACATAAAGCTACAAGCCCTTTATATACTTTTTCTATAGTTGTATGATCTACAATGTTTAACGCAAAACCTTTTATACCAACGCTATAGCTCTCCTTTGCCATAAGCACCGTAATTTTAAATCTTTCCACCGCATAAAGTAACATAGCAAATATTGGTACAGCTGTTCCATAGTCTATACTTACAAATACATATACCGAAAGTATGACTATTGCAATCACCACTTTTACAATTATATTTTGTTCCGAAGTGTACTTTTTTAGAATTATCGGTTCATGTATAACTTTCAGTAATAGCAAAGTTAACACAAACGAAAACAATATATTACCATATTTAGATACAGCAATTTCATATCCTGGATAAAGTTTTACATTTGCATACGCAAGTGCACTTACTAGCAACTGAGTTACAACCGCACAAATGGCAATTCGCGTGATATACCTCTTAAAGTTTTTTGTCTTAAAAAATCCCTGTACTAAAATGTATACAAACAACGGCATAGCAAGTCTACCTACTGCTCTCATAACACCCGTTATACCATCTGGAATAACCGAATAAAAATAAAATGCTACATGGTCGACCAACATTGACATTACCGCTACAATTTTTAATGTATTTATAAATATACCATATGTTCTTATTTGTCTATAAATATTTTTCATATATCCACCTATAGTTATACAAGATTTGCAATTATAAACCAAATATTACTTGCTACAAGCAATGTGTAAATTAAACATACAAAAAGCCCTTGCTTTTTTCCATATATTCCAGATACTATCAATAACTCTAACAATACAAATGCAACCTGAATATATAGCACATTTATCTCTTTTCCAAAAACCATTACACTATTTGCTATAAAAAAATACATTATAACATTTAAACATAACATAACTATAAAAATCAACGGTAACATCAACTTTAAATTTTTATTAAATTCCAACCCGATCACCCCTTATATGCAAAAAGCAAGTTTATCTTTCTTTTTACATTAGACAATACAAATTTCTCTCCATGACCAGAGAAACAAGTAATACTATCAAATAATGAAAATAGCTTATCTAAAGAACGTTTCATATCGTCATGACTTCCTGTTTTTAAATCAGTTCTGCCATATGTATTTGAAAATACAGTATCTCCAGTAAATAACACATTTAAGTTTTTCTCCAAAAATAAACATGAGCCAGATGTATGACCAGGAGTATGAATTACTTTAAACGTCATATTTCCAACGTTTATCACATCTTTATCTTTCACACAAGTTATATTATTTGTATCGATTTCTTGAACTTTTACTCCAACTATATTTTCACAATTTATCTCCGGCACGTTTAAACCAGGCATATCACTTTCATGTATGTATACTTTTATATTTGGATATGTTTCCATTAAATATGATACCGCACATATATGATCACTGTGACAATGAGTAAGCAATATCACCTTTACATTTAAATTTTGTTCTTTTATTTTAGCCACAATATCTTGTGATTTATCTGCAGGGTCAATTATACAAAGATTATTTTCATTATCTGTCACAAAATAACAATTTGTAATATGACCCGTATCTCCCACATCTATTTCAAGCTTCTCTATTTTAACAATTTCATTTTGCATAAGTTATTTCGCCCTCTTCACATCATATACACTATCTATTTTACGTATGTTTTTTATAATTCTTTGCAACTCTTCTACTGAAGTAGTTTCAACCGCAATATCTACCGCACATTGATTATTCTTAGTCGTTCTAGCAGTAAAACTTGTTATTCTTACCTTTAGCTCTTGAAGTAGTTTTAAAATGTCTAATCCAAGATTTGGTCTATCGTTTGCAAGAACTATTATTTTCGTTTCATATTCAACGTTTTCTTTTACTTTCCACTTAACTTCTATTTTTCTTTTCTCTATATCCAACCCAACTAAATTTGGGCAATCAGTTCTATGAATTGACACACCTTTTCCATAAGATATATACCCTATAATATCATCACCTGGTATAGGATTACAACATTTTGCAAATTTCACAAGACAATTGTCTATTCCTTGAACTTTTACACCTTCAAAGCTAGACGTTTTTCTATTTTCAACCACAACATCTGATTTTTCTTCTTCTATGTTATTTTGACTCTTGTATTCATCATATAATCTGTTTGCAGCTTTTTTTACAGATAACACTCCAAATCCAATGTTTTCGTAAAGTTCCTCTACATTATTAAAGTTGTTTGCTACAAGCATTGGTTTCAAATATTTATCTTCAAATAATTCGTCTATATCTATTCCAAGTTTTGCAACTTCTTTTTCAAGAAGTTCCGCACCTTTTTCAATATTTGACTCCTTAGACTGCTTTTTTAAATATGATACAATTTTATTTCTTGCACTGTTCGTTTTAACAGATTTTATCCAGTCGAGCTTTGGCCCACTAGCTGTCTTTGAAGTTATAATTTCAACAACATCTGTATTTTTAAGCTTTGTCGTTATAGGTACGATTTTTCCATTAATCTTTGCACCAGTCATGCTTTCTGCAATATGTTGATGAATGCTATATGCAAAGTCTATTGTAGTTGCACCTTTTGGGAATGATTTTATCTCTCCTTTTGGGGTAAATACAAACACTTCATCTCCAAACAGCTCTATTTTAATATCTTCAAATGACGTATCTCCTACTTGTTGCTCCATTTCTAAAGTCTTGCGTATCCAATTTAGCATTTCGTCACTTTCGGTCATCTTCGTGCCACCTTCTTTATACAAGAAGTGTGCTGCAACACCATACTCAGCAACATTATGCATATCCCATGTTCTTACTTGGACCTCAAATGGTGCTTTTCCCTCACCAAAAAGTGTTGTATGAAGAGATTGATACATATTTGTTTTTGGTACAGCAATGTAGTCTTTAAATCTACCTGGCATTGGTTTAAAGTTTTGATGTATTATTCCAAGCACAGTGTAACAATCTTTTACACTATCTACTATTACTCTTATTGCGTAAAGGTCAAACAAATCTTCAACCCTACAGTTATTCTTCTTTGTCTTTTTATATATACTGTAATAAAATTTAGGTCTTCCATAAATTGTTGCATGTATATTTTCTTTTTCAAGTAATGCTTTTATCTGTTCAATTCTATAATGAATATATTCGTTCCTTTCGTCACGACCTAGCTCTACTGCTTCCCTTATTCTTTCGTATTCTTCTGGATTTAATATACTAAAAGATATATCTTCTAGCTCAGACTTTACCTCAGACATTCCAAGTCTATGTGCTATTGGTGCATACACATGCATTGTTTCTGTAGCTTTTAGCTTCTGCACTTCCCCAGGTTCTTCATAAATATTTCTCATATTGTACAGTCTATCTGCAAGCTTCATAATTACAACACGTATATCCTTAGCAATTGCCATAAACATTTTCCTTAGCTTTTCAGCCTCTACATCTTGTTGCCCAGCATAATTTAAAAGATAAAGTTTACTACTATCTTTAACAAGGTTTGCAACCTCTGTTCCAAAATCTTGTTCAAGCTTTTTGTAATCGTACTCTTTAAACTTTGGTACTTCGTGCAAAATAGCAGCATAAACTGGTGCTATTCCAATTTTTAATTTGGCTGTAATTTGTGCTACGTGTACGCAATGAGAAAATGTACTTTCTCCTCTGTACCTTTTGGTATCTCTATACACGACCTCTGTATAATCAAAGATACGCTTTAAAAGTACCGCGTCAAACTTAATTTTTTGCTCGTTTAGTACGTCTATTAACTCTCCAAATAAAGCTTCATTTTCACTTAACATATCTATCACTCCTCGTATAATATCACTGGGGGAACATCGGTGTCATTAGTGTCATAGCCTGTCATAGCCTGTCATTCGGGACGTTTCTAAATGACACGCAGTTAAAACTAAATTATATTATATTATATTATATTATATTATATTATATTATATAGCAAAAGTGTCATTTAGAAACGTCCCGAATGACAGGCTATGACAGACTATGGCAGGCTATGACAGGCTATAACAGGCTATGACACAACTAACATTACACACTTTTTTTAAAATCTAACAACATATATTGTATTTTAATATTTCCTAGATACGCGTTTATACTTAAAGTACATGCTATATCTATTTTATCTCCTACAACAAGTTCGTTTCTTCTTGTTCCACCACCAAAATACAATCCTTCTAACACGGTTCCATTTGTATCTTGAAGTGTTACTTTTAAATGCTTATTCTCTTTTAAAGTACTCACACTCGCCACTTTTAAACCTTTACATAAAAACACAGGCATTTTGTTGTTTTGACCAAATGGTGCGAGGCGTGCAATATCTCTTATTAAGTTAAAATCTATTTTTTTAGTATCTAACTCTATATCTATGTCTATAACCTTAACGAAATCTTCTGGCTTCATCTCAATTATAACTTGTTCGAACTTATCAGCAAAAGCTTGTATATTACTTGTCTCTAAGCTTAACCCTGCTGCAAGCTCGTGTCCTCCAAATGAAGTCAAACTCTCACTACATTTAGATATTGCAGTATACAGTGATACACCACCTTGTGGTATTCTTGCGCTTCCATGTGCACTATCTTTGTTTATAGCAAGAAGTACAACTGGTTTTAAATACATCTCTGTAAGTTTTGATGCTACTATTCCTATAACACCTTGATGCCAACCAGCCTTTGCAAGCACTATTGTCTTTTTCTTCTCTAAGCCGTTTGCCGTTATTTGTTCTAATGCATCCTGATAAATGCTTTTTTCAACTTCTTGACGTTCTTTATTTTGTGCATCTAAAACTTTTGCTAACTCATACGCTTCTATATCACTTTCAGCAAGAAGTAACTTTACTGCAAGAGTTGCATCATTCATTCTACCACACGCATTTATTCTAGGTGCTAAACCAAAAGACACGCTATCTGACGTTATTTTTTCAATGCCAGCAACTTTAATTAATGCTTTAAGTCCTTTGTTTGTTGTCTTTTTTAAAGCATTTAACCCGTTATATGTTATAACTCGATTTTCACCAAGAAGTGGCACTATATCCGCTATTGTTCCCACAGATACTATATCTATATATTTTAAATAACTTGAACTATCTAGGTTTAGCGCCATGCTCAATGCAGTTATAACCTTAAAAGTTACACCTACACCTGCCAAAAATTCACATGAATAACTTGAATCATGTCTTTTGGGATTTACTACAGCTATAGCTTTAGGCAACACATCTGTACACTCGTGATGGTCAGTAATAATCAAATCAAGCCCTATACTTGTAGCATACTCTGCCTCGCTATGTGCAGAAATACCACAATCTACTGTAATTACCAAATCTGCTCCCTGTTCTTTAATATACTTTAGCGCATTGTTATTTAATCCATATCCTTCTTCTAATCTATCTGGCAAATAATATGAAGGTGTTATACCTATATCTTTCAAAAATGAATATAGCACAGTTATGCTTGTAATTCCATCAACATCATAATCTCCATAAATTACAATATTCTCGTTATTTTCTTTAGCTTTTAATACTCTATCTACCAAAAGTTGCATATCTGGCAAACACCTTGGATCATGTAATTTATCTAAATCCGGATTTAAGAATTCATCAACTTTTGACATTTCAATTTCCTTTGCAACTAGCATCTGAGCCAAAGGCATAGATATTTTAAATTTTTTCGAGTACTCCTCAATCTTAAGTACATCTTGCTTTTTTACATTCCACACCTTTCCCATAATTATTCACCTTTTAAAAGTCTCATCATATTTTGTTTATATGCTTCCACACCAGGCTGATTAAATGGGTTTACTCCCAACATATATCCACTTATTGCACAAGCCTTCTCGAAGAAATATATTATTTGTCCCACATTGTATTCATTTAATTCTTTTACATTTATTACAATAGTTGGTACTCCACCTTGAATATGTGCATCTTTAGTTCCAACAAAAGCTTTCTCGTTTATCTCTTCTATATCAACACCTTCAAGATAACTTAAACCATCGTCTATATTCTCAACATGTGGTACTCTAAACTCTTCTCTTGATTGTTCTATTTTTATCACAGTTTCAAATATATTACGTTTTCCGTCTTGAATAAGTTGACCTAATGAATGAAGATCTGTTGTAAATGTAGCTGATGCTGGAAAAATTCCTTTATGGTCTTTTCCTTCACTTTCGCCAAACAACTGCTTAAACCATTCTCCAAAATATTGCATATGTGGCTCATATGCTGCAAGCAACTCTATATCTTTGCCTTTGTTGTATAAAATATTACGAACCACTGCATATTTATAGCAATCATTATCCTCAATATTTTTTATACTATACATCTGCCTTGCAAATAACGCACCATCTAACACATCTTCAAATTTCAACCCAGCCACAGCCATAGGCAAAAGCCCTACTGCTGTTAATACCGAATATCTTCCACCAACACTCTTTGGTACTGTAAACATTGTATATTCTTCTTTTAATGCAATTGAACGAAGTATACCATCTTCTGGATCTGTTGTAACATAAATACGTTCAGCTGCACCACCTATACCATATTTTTCTTCCATGAACAGCTTAAATATTCTAAATGCTATTGCTGGTTCTATTGTTTTACCAGACTTAGATATTACATTTACAGCAACATCTTTGTCTTGCAAATATTCTAAAACACTTTTTAAATATTTGCTACTTAAATTATTTCCAACATAAATTATTTGTGGGCCACGACGTTGTGACATTGGTTTTAAATTATACAACGGATCAGACAACATATCTATTACAGCTTTAGCTCCAAGGTAAGATCCGCCTATCCCTATAACTACCAAGACTTCTGCCTGATTTCGTATTTTCTTTGCAGCCTCATGTATTTTTCTAATTTCTTCATCAGATATTTTTTCTGGAAGATCTAACCATCCTGTCATTTCAGAACCCAGACCCGTTCTTAACTCTAATTGACTACACGCAAGTGTAAAATCTCCTTTTACAGTTTCAAATTCATATTCATCTACAAATTTTTTTATTCCATCAAAATCTACTGTTATTCCTCTCATTTTCAATACCCCTCACATTTTCAAATTATATAATATCTATAGCCAAAATACAAGCAAAACACAAGCAATATACAAAATATGTTGCGAACAAATTTGTTTATGGTATATGAACAAATATATGCGAATAAATTTTTAGAATAAATTAAAGCTATACAGACAAAGCTCCATCTTGAATAAGCAAATTACAGACAAAATTGTACTTTGACTCTTTTAAGCATATAACATCTAAGCCGAGTTGCAATCCCACATCAATAAGTTCTAAAGCCTCACGAGTCTTTTTTACTTTCGAAACAATTACAGCGTTACATTTATGTAAATCCGTTAATTTTTCCACTATGTTATACTTCTTGCCTTTCAAATACTCATAAATTTCCACATTGTTCTCTTTTTCAATAATATATATGTTCATAACAGGTCACCTCCTATACATATTCTACTAGCATTTATGACAAATTGCAAACCACAAACACTAGTCGAATTTTGTTGTTTTTTGCTGACTTACACAACTTTTGCTAAAACATATATTCAAGTATCTTTTCAGGCATTAAAGTTTAAAAAAATTTAAATAGTGTCATTTAAAAACGTCCCAAATGACACTATTTAATTTATTATATTTCTTTAACAATTTCAGTGGCTATTCTCAAACATTCTTCTAATATATAGCTCCTATCCTCTATTAATGTTCTTACATTCCAAGTTTCTCCAGCAAGCGTATCATCTGAGTACAAAAATTGATAAGCATTAATTTTTCTTGAATTTGCAACGGCCATTATAGAGGCACATTCCATCTCTACAACTTTACAACCACTTTCTATTCTTCTTTTTATTTTATTCTTCGTTTCTTTATATAAAGAGTCTGTAGTCCATGTTTTGGCTAACTCATAATTAATATTTTTCTTCTTAAAAATCTCTTCTAGCTGTGCTGCTGTTTCCACTTTTATAAAATCTGATACCGGCATATAATGATAACTTGTTCCCTCATCTCTATATGCCTCTGTTGGTATAATAAATGCTCCTTTTTTCATGTCTGAGACAAGTTCTCCACAAGAACCAAAGAATATAAAATTATCTACACCTCTAGCGTCAACTACCCATCACCTAAAGGTAATGGGCTTGTAACTGCCCAGTCGTAGTAACGGCTTATGCCTCCGACCTTTTAACCCCAATAAGTATTATTACTTAAAGTGGCGTTACATCATAGGGTGGTTGACAGCACCCTTTGTAACAGAGTTTACTCTGCTACAACTGTATTAGGTACTTGACTATTAGTTAGATAGTTTATTCCCATGCGATACAGATTCATTGCTCCAATACGGTCATCATTAGACTTGTAACCGCAGTTTTTACAAGTAAACAAATGCAGTCTTTTGTTACGATTAGACTTTTCAGTATGCCCACAAACAGGACAGCACTGACTCGTGTAACGAGGATTAACCTTAATTACAGAAGACTGATTTTGTTTTGCTTTATAGATTAGTTTTGGCTCAAGGTCATAAAACACCCACGATACAGAAACGTATCGGTCTTTTGTCCTGACATGTTCTGTAGCATTGCGTACATCAAATAAATCTTCTAATACGAAAAGGGTATGTTTTGGATTAGCTTTAACGAGTGCCTTCAATACACAATGGTTTACATCTTGTATCCAACGGTTTTCTCGTTCCCAAATGGCTTTACCACTAACATATCTCAACTTATGATTGCTGTTATAGTCATTTGCTCCAATATGTGTACTCATTTATTAAAGTTATTATAAAACAATAATCAGTAAAAGTCAACCACTACTAGATGTGATTTGTAGATAATGTGTATGTGCGTCAATGATGTTAAACAAAATTTTCAATATAGTACATTACAATATTGGAAGAAAAAGATGTTTTGACCAGATGGTTATTTTGCTTGTAGCATTGGAGCGGTATCATCAGCAACTATACAGAAATATATCGAAAGTCAGGGATAAATGCTAACAATTTGTCATAAGCTCCTACCACCGCCTAAAGGCAGTGGGTTTCCGCCCACGATAATCGAAAGTATTTATTTATGAATTTCTTCCATCATTGAAGCTGTTGCTGGACCTCCAACTAAAGTTCTATATAAAATAACACTTTTCTTACCTATTTGAGTTTTATATATTTTAATATCCTCGCCACATACACTAACTTCACTGTATTCTTCAAATTCTTCCTTATTCTTCACAATGTCTATTAGCTCTTTTTTAAAGCAAACAATTGCAGTTTTTGGAAGTCTTTTTTGACCTCTTGCTAAAATTTCAGCTTTAACAAATTCCTCACTCTCGTCATACGAATCTATTAAACTCATATTTATCCTCCCTACAATTTATTAAATCAATGACAAAAATATACCATACCGTTATATTTTTGTCAAACACGTTATACATGTTTAATACAAGTCAAATTCGTTACATTCTGTTGACTTATCAAACAAAAGTTTGTATAATATGTGTATGAATAAGATAATATTTCACATAGATGTAAATAACGCATTCCTTTCGTGGAGTGCAGTAGAATATTTAAAAGAAGGAGAAAAACAAGACATTAGGTGTATTGATTCTGCCATAGCAGGCGACCCTAATACTAGAACAGGTGTTATACTTGCAAAGTCTCCTAGTGCTAAGAAAAAAGGTGTAAAAACAGGTGAACCAATATTTCAAGCCAAAAAGAAATGCAAAGGTCTCCAAATATTTCCACCACGTTTTGATGTATACCAAAAACAA
Organism: uncultured Clostridium sp.; assembly: GCA_964481385.1. Taxonomy (GTDB): domain Bacteria; phylum Bacillota; class Clostridia; order TANB77; family CAG-465; genus UMGS1649. Next base: position 12,163 of record CAYZTN010000026.1, read on the forward strand.
AGTATGGCTTTTAAAGAAATACTTTCTAAATACTCAGACAAAGTAGAATCATTTTCTATAGACGAAGCTTTTATTGAATATCTTCCTCTATTTGGGAGCTATATGGAAGTCGCAAAGAAAATTCAAAAAGAAATTTATGAAACACTAGGTTTTACCGTAAATGTAGGGATTGGAGAAAACAAGCTGCTTGCAAAAATGGCAAGTGACTTTGAAAAGCCAAACAAAATTCATACATTATTTAAAGAAGAAATTCCTCAAAAAATGTGGCCACTACCTGTAGAAGATATGTTATTCTTAGGTAAAGCCACGGCAGCTAAACTGCATAGTATAGGTATCAAAACAATATATGACATTGCACATACAGATAAACAGATTCTAATTAGATTATTAAAATCTCATGGAGAGCAAATATATAACTATGCTTGGGGAATTGCCGATGACACGCTTTGCACCGAAAAGCAAGTTCCCAAGTCCATAAGTAACAGCGTGACTACGCCAAAAGACATAAGTTCCGCAGAAGATATTTTGCAAATTGTATATATGCTATGTAACAAAACTGCAAGTAGACTGCGTACAGAAAATCTAAAATGTAAAACTATAACTGTAACGTTAAAAACAAATTATTTCAAATCATATTCTAGCTCGTTTAGTTTAAACCACTACACAGATGTAACAAAGGAAATAGAAACTACTGCAAAGAATATATTATATCAAATGTATAAAAACGAAGCTATTAGACTAGTTGGCGTAGGATTAAGTAATTTACAAGACTGTAAAGAAGAACAGTTAAGCATATTTGACACAGAAAGTAAAAGACAAAACAAAATAGATAAAACAGTGGACGAACTTATTTCAAAATTTGGAGATAGTACCATTATAACTAGAGGAAGTTGCATAAAGAAAAAATGACATATACAGCCAAAAGCTTGAATATGTCATTTTTAATATTTCAATTCCGAAAAAGTCAAAAATCAACACTTCACTTGTTATACTTTAGATATAACCTTATCTATTTTGGCTCTAGTAATTTCAAAGTTTTTCTTTGTTCTAAACCCTATACTTTCATACCACATTACAGGGAAGTTGGTAAGTGTATAAATATTTGTTTCTATCTCGTCTAGCATATATTTATTTTGTGCTTTAATGCAAGTTTTCCTTACAAGCTTTTTTCCTATTCCTTGACGCCTAAAATCCGGATGTACTAATAACACTTTCGAACTTAGCACACATTTGGTGTATTCTGGTACAATTTGTGACATAGCACACGCTATAACACGGTCTTTATTTACCACTACAAAAGATAAATCTTTGCCAGCCCTATAAAGGCTGGTGATATACTTTTCCGCTAGTTCTTCACTCCATCTCATTGATTTATCCTCTTTTTTGTACGACTCAACAAATAGCTTTACAACCTCTGGTATATCTTGTTTTTTCATTAACCTAATTCTCATAAAAAATCACTCCACATATATTTTGTGAAGTGATTAAAATATTATTCAATTATTTAGCTATTTTGCAAGTTCAACTGCTCTTGTTTCACGAATTACATTTACTTTAATTTGTCCTGGGTAATTCATTTCGGCTTCAATTTGTTTTGCAATATTTCTTGCCATAATTACTGCTTCTGAATCAGAGATTTGTTCTGGTTTTACCATAATTCTAACCTCACGACCAGCTTGAATAGCATATGACTTATCTACGCCTTTATATCCATTACAAATTTCTTCAAGTTTTTGTAATCTCTTGATATATGTATCTACTGTTTCGCGTCTTGCACCTGGGCGAGATGCTGAAACTGCGTCAGCTGCTTGAATTAGCACTGCTTCGAGTGTAGTTGGCTCTGTATCACCATGGTGAGATGCCACTGCATTTATTACTTTTGAACTTTCTTTGTATTTTTTCAATATATCTACACCAAGTTCAACATGAGTTCCCTCTGCTTCTTGGTCAATAGATTTACCAATATCATGTAAAAGTCCTGCACGTTTTGCAAGAGTGGCGTCAAGTCCTAATTCTGATGCTAGAAGTCCTGCTATGTGAGATACTTCTATTGAATGATTTAATACATTTTGGCCATAACTTGTTCTATATCTAAGTTTTCCTAAAAGCTGTATTAAATCTGGGTGTAAGTTTATAACTCCAGTTTCGTATAACGCTCTTTCTCCTTCTTCTTTTACTGTATTAGCAACTTCTTCTTTTGCTTTTTCAACCATTTCTTCAATTTTACCTGGGTGAATTCTTCCATCTGCCATAAGACGCTCTATTGCAATTCTTGCTACTTCACGTCTTATTGGGTCAAAGCTAGATAACACAATTACGTCTGGTGTATCGTCTATTATGATATCAATACCTGTAAGTGTTTCTATTGATTTAATGTTTCTTCCTTCTCTTCCAATAATTCTTCCTTTCATGTCGTCACTAGGAAGATTAACTACTGAAATAGTTGCCTCAGATGTGTGGTCTGATGCACAACGTTGAATTGCTGTTGCAAGCATATTTTTTGCTTTCTTATCTACTTCAAATTTTGCTTTTGCAGTAGCATCAACAATATATGCTGCCATATCTTGTTGCATTTCACTTTCTAAAGTCTTCATAAGCTCTGCTTTTGCTTCTTCAACGCTCATTCTAGAAATTCTAACTAACTCCTCACGCTGTTTTTCTTCAGCATTTAAAAGCTCTCTTTCTTTCATTTCTAGATTTTTTTGTTTCTTATCGAAACTGATTTCTTTTTCTTCTATCAAGTTAAAACGTTTATCTATTAAGTCTTGTCTTTGATTAATTCTCTGTTCAGTTTGATTTAACTCTAATCTTTTTTGTCTAATCTCTTTTTCAGCTTCCTCTTTCTGCCTTAACACTTCATCTTTAGCTTCTATATTGGCATCTTTTATAATTCTATCAGCATCACGTTTTGCATCTTCTAATACAGATTTAGCTTTATTTTTAGCACTATCTAAATCCTTTTCAGATACGCGTTCTCTATGTTTGTCTCCAATAAAAAAAGCTGTTGGAAACGCTACGGCAATTGAGGCAATAATGGCAATTACTAATTCCATTACACATTCCTCCTTATTCAATTTTCAAAGTTCAATATCTATATATATTTTGTTATATCTATTGTTATATAAAGTTCAATATAATTGACATTGCTTTAATTATTTAGAATCATTAGCTTAGAACAATTCCATAATAATTATATAATCAATAAATTGATTTTGCAATAGTTTTTTATAAAATTAAATTAAAGAATTACTTTACAATAATGAGGAAAGGAGAATTTGATAACATTGTTAAATTCTTCTTTCCTCACTATTATCTATTTAAAAACCTTATCTAAAATATTTGCAAGACATGTTACAGCATAATATACTTCTTCGTGCGTATTACCGGTCGTCCCTACTTCTGTAAGTATTGAACCTTTATTTATATCCTGATTATATTTTGAACCTCTTATTAGTAAAGGTCTAAAGAGTCCTGGATACATTTCCTCACCAAGCTTTAATATTTTCATTGCTATCGCGAGATTTGTTTCCCAATACGGATTTTCATAACCTTCAGTACCTATTCCAACAACCACCATAATTAACGCAACTTCCTTACCATTGATCTCTACTGTTGGTCCATTATCCAAACTTCCATATGCATCTCTGTGTACATCAATTATTAGTCCAAACTTTCCATTTGCATTTATTTGATTATTTATAGTTTGCCTAGAATTTGTATAAGCATTATCATATGACGTGTAATCATGTGGCGTTGTATCTAATATAACATTAAATTTATTAGCCACTAATTGATCTCTTAAAACACTAGCCACAGATAGCATATTATATTTTGCATCTTTTGTTCTCATTGTCCCAGAATAACTGAACTCATAGCCCGGACTATTTACATACGACTCTGATGTATGAGTGCAATATAACAAAATCTTGTCTTTATTTCTTGAAAGAGACAATTCAGTATTCATAATATGACTGTAGTCTATATCTGTTTTATCTGCATAATTTGTTATGGTAAAGCCATACATTTTGACTTTTTGATAATTTGATGCATATGATATTTTTATATCCTCTTCCTCATTTTTATTATATGCAAATGTAGAAACAGCACTGCCATCGAATTTCTTTTCTTCTTCTTTTTTCTCTACGACAATTGTCTCTTCTATTTTAGGTTCGTCTTTTGCAATAATATAATTGTCCTTGTTTAGTGCCGGATATATTTTTGCTATATCTGATATACTAAGCTTTTTTTCACTTAATGGCACAATGTTTGTACCAAGTGATATAACTATATTTTGCATATACCCATGATTTAGAACCAGAGTACTTATACTTATAATGTTTATACCCATTACAATGTTTAGTATTAGCCTTTTGAAATTTTCTTTTCTTTGTCTATTAAAACTTTCTCTATGTTTCTTTTTCCAGTTAAAAAAATCAACTGCTTTATCCATAAAATTATCACCTAATTTCATGATATTACAGTTGACATTCATTTATTCCAACAAATCTGACATTGTCTCGTTATATTTTTCAAGAACCCTTACAGTACGCTCCTTAAGCTCCACTACTTCTTTTTTTATATCCAGCAATTTTTCTTTTTCAGCTTCTATCAAAGTCTCTATTCTGTTTTTTTCATTTATAGCTTCTTGTCTTGCATTTTCAATTATAACCTTTGATTGGTCCTCAGCTGTAATTAAAGCGTTAGCAACTTTTTCTTGTTTTTCTAAATATTCACTATCATAGCGCTCTAGTTTCTTTCTTATTATTGTAATTTCATTAGAAAGTCTATTTACCTCCGCCTTTTCAAGTTGAATACGTCCTTCGTAATCTGCTTTCATATCTTTTATATATTCTTCTACGTCTTTTTTTGCATAACCAAACATTTCAGTATCAAATTTTCTTTCATTCTCCATTTTTTACTACCCCCATACCGCAAAAAGATTATATCAAAACGATTAGCTTTTTTCAAGTGTTCTCGCTAAATTAAGTTGGAGTTGTGATACTGTCTTGTTACTATTCACAGCCGATCTTAAAAAAGGCAACACAAAATGAGGGAACACAA
>CAYZTN010000027.1:0-16361 GCA_964481385.1 uncultured Clostridium sp.
TGTTAAAAATCGGAACTTACCATTGCGAACTGGAAGTTACCTTTTCAATTCACCAATTTTTTTGGCACTTTTTGACACCTTGAAACAACGCTGTTTTTCCGACATTATACGTGACATAAATTTACTATTCACCCTTTTTATTGCTCTCTAAAAACCTCTTTATTTTCATAGTCGTAGTCTTAGCAAAGTCGGTTGTCCTAATTTTAATATTCTTTACCGCCTTGTAAGACACCATCTTTTTATTTAACTCTCTTATCTTTTCCAGCAATACTCCTTTAATCTTTGCTATGTCATAATTTCCACTGCCGTATTCTTGCTTTAAATACTCTTCGTCTAATGTAACTACAGCAGAAACCACTGTATCATCTTCTAATTCTTCACCATACACTAAACACTCTTTTATTTCAGGAAACTTTACTATCTCATCTTCTATTTCTTCCGGAAATATGTTTTTCCCATTCGGTGTAACTATAACGCTTTTACATCTTCCTGTAATTATAAGATTACCGTCTGCGTCAAACTTACCTAAATCTCCAGTATGGAACCAACCGTCAACAATAACTTCGTTTGTGGCTTCGTCATTTTCAAAGTAACCTAACATTACGTTATCGCCTTTTACACATATCTCTCCAATACCCTCTTTATCCGTATTTTCTAATCTTATTTCACAGTTTGAAGCTTTTCCCACAGTACCTGGTACTCTTTTCTTCTCAGGTGTACCAGCTACAACTGGAGCTGTTTCGCTCAAGCCATATCCTTGCAGTACATTAAACCCAAACCCCTCAAAATTTAGCACCAGTTCTTTTGGCACAGGTGCCGCAGAAACCAGAACAGTTCTAAGCTTTCCACCTAGCGCTTTATGAACATCTTTAAATATCACTTTTTTAAGGCTATAGCCTGCTTTTCCTAGCCTATCTGTAAAACTTTTCATTCTTTCGACCAGTTTTTCTTTACCTTGTGCTTTAATGGTCTTAGCTATCTTACTATACATATGGTCAAGTAAAAGAGGTACTCCAACTATTACAGTAGGACTTGTTTCTTGTAATTCTTGAGATACATACTTTAGACCAGTACAAATTGCAACTGACGCACCATTAACTAGTGGATACATTGTTCCTACTATACTTTCATATATATGGTGCATTGGTAACACAGAAAAGAATCTATCACGACCGTCAATTTTTAGCATGTTCGGAGCTCCTTCAAGATTAGAAATAATATTTCTGTGACACAATTTTACACCTTTTGCTTCAGCTGTTGTTCCAGATGTAAAAAGTAATACCTTAAAATCCTTCTCTGAATATGTATAATCTATATATGATGTATCTCCTTTGTTTATATACTCCGTACCTACATCAATTATATCTTTTAAAGAAAATGCGTTTTCATCGCTCTTTTCTTTATTCATATTTATATATACTATACTTTTATCTAACTTATCTTTAATTTCAAGTATATTCTTTTCCTTTTTATCTGAATAAATAATACATTTAGCTTTTGACCTTTTTAAAAGGTTTTCTATTTCATTTGAAGGTAATTCCTTATCCAGTGGTACAACAATTCCCACTCCTGTTGTAACAGCCAAATACGACATATACCAACTGTAACTGTTTTCGCCTATTACAGCCACTTTTTCATTCCTTAAGTTAAACTTTTTAACCAGCGCTGTAGCTAAAGCCATAGTATCCTCTTTAAGCTTTAAGTAAGTTATTTCTTCAAACTTTTTTGTCTTTTTATTCTTTTCTAAAAAAGCAATGTTTGCTTTATACTCATCACACTTTTTTGTAATTATATCTTTTAAAGTTTTTAATTCTCCAGCATTTAACATTATATCCCCTCTTTATTAGTCATTTTTTCGTTTTGTCTTAATACTTCATACATTGTAATTGCTGCACTAACCGAAGCGTTAAGAGACTCTATTTTACCTAGCATTGGTATTTTAATTATACCATCGCAGTTTTCCCTAACTAGTCTTGAAATGCCATCTCCTTCATTTCCTACAACTATAACTATCGCTCCAGTAAGGTCTGTTTTAAACACATCACTTGCTCCATTCATGTCCAAACCATAAACCCAAAGTCCTGCTTTTTTTAGTTCATTTATTGCTTGAGTTATATTTGTAACACGTGCAACTCTCATATATGACACAGCTCCTGCAGACGTTTTTTCTACAATATCTGTAATTTGTGCCGCATTACGCTTCTGAATAATTACACCATGAAAGCCTAAAGCTTCTGCAGAACGAATTATTGCTCCAAGGTTGTGTGGATCTTCTATCTTATCTAACACCATTACCCTTGGCTTTTCTCCCAACCTCTCTGCATATTCTAGTATATCTTGCACATCAAAATATTCATAGTCCGTTACAGACGCTACAATTCCTTGCGAGTTTACTAGCTTTTCTCCTGGCGTTGTTACCATATAGTCTAGCCTTGTTTTATCTGCCCCTACTGTCACTATTTTTTTATCCCTTGCAAGTTTTAGAAGTTCGTACACTTCTTTATTTCCTTTTATTCCATATATTTTGTTTATAGTTTTACCTGTATCTATTGCTTCTCTTACAGGATTTATTCCATATATTAGTCCCATCTTTATTCCTTTCTATTTTAATATCCGCTCTATATAAATTCTTTATCTCATTACAAATTACTCTCATTTGTTATAGCTTTTTTATCCAATCTGATTCTCAATATCTTCAAAAACCTCATCAACAGAATATACGTCTCCTGATTCTGACGCTTGTATTCCTTTTTCTAATTTACACACTAAATCGTCTTCATCCTTTGCTACAACTTCATATGGTGCTTGCGACTCACTCATTGAAAACTTAAGATATTCTATATAATCTGTTACCTTATTTATTAGTTCTTCAGGCAATGCAATTATAGTATTATATAATTCTTTTTGTTTTGCTGTCATATATTCTACTCACTCCTTGTGTAATATATTTATACCACAGCTTTTCAAAAATTACAATAATTTTGTTGTATTCAAAACTTGCATGTGATAATATTTGTATATACAAAAGAGGTGCAAATTATGGAACATTCTAAGAAAGTATTCGGTAATAAAATAGATGACTTGTATTATTTAGACGCGTGTCTTACAAAAAAAAGATATACATTAAAGTTTGGTGATGATACCAAAATGCCTTATCACTTAAAGGCAACACCAAACGTAGTGCTTAATAAATACTTTAATGTTCAAGATTTATCTAGGTCATATAAAAAGCTAGAGCTACCTGAAAATGCTGTAATCGTTGGTAATATTCGTATGGGATATGGACATTACAGAATTGCTATGGCAATGGCGTCTTGTGCTTATGCTTTAGGTTATACTCCTTATTGGCTAGACTTAGTATCATTTGAAGATACTTCTGGCGGTAAGCTTATATCTTACCTTAACAACTTGTATTCATTAGGCTCAAGGCTCTCTCAGCGTTTTCCTCTTTTTGATAAACTTTTGTGGGAACCTGGTAGTAAAAATGCATACAAAAAACTACATAACAACGCAATAGACCAAAAGTCTTCAGAGCTTATGACTCGTGTATATTCTGATCTTCCAAAGTCAGTTCCATTTGTTGCAACTCACTCATGGCCTGCACAAGCAGCAGTTCACGCAGGGCTTACTTCAGTGGTAAACGCAATTCCAGATAACTACCCTCTTGCTTTGCATTTAGCAGAAGGAGCACTCCATACAGTACAAACTCCATCTTCATATCTCGGATATAAAACACTATTTGATATGGGACAAGGCCAAATGAAATCAATGAGCGAAAAAGATATAGTGATGGCAGGTCACTACGTAGACCATGAAATAGTGAGCAATATAAAGATCGACTGTAAAAGAAGAATTAAAAGAATGCAAGATAAAAGGCCAATTAGATTTTTAATACCAGTAGGTGGAGCTGGTGCAGGTTTAGAAATGACAATACATATTTTAAAACATTTGATGCCGTATATAAAAGAAAAACAAGTTTGTGTATTTTTAAATGTTGGAGACCACAAAAATGTTTTAGAAACTCTGGTTAAAAAAGTACCTGAATTTAAAACCTTAGCATACTTTCACGCAAATAACTTTAACACAACCGAAACGTTTTGCACAAGAGCCGCATATGACGAAGAGTTAAGTGGCCTTCATGTGTTTTATCACAAAAACATATTTGCCGCTGTATATTCAACAAATCTTTTAATGCGTGAAACAGATGTAATGATTACAAAACCTAGTGAACTTGCATTTTACCCAGTACCTAAGATGCTTATAAGGCATGTTGGCGCACACGAAACGTACGGTGCGCTCCGCTCTTCTGAACTTGGTGACGGCACAATCGAGTGCAGAACATATAGCCAAGCAAGTCAAATGCTAAATATGCTAATAGAAGAAAGGCACAGTGTAGTGTCTATGTGTGAAAATATAATGAAAGCAGATAAAATTCGCATATATGACGGAAGTTACATTGCTGTAAAAGAAGCTGTAAAATTGTCTAAAAAATAAAAAAGAGGACTTATGTATGCACTCAAAACATACTTAGTCCTCTTCTATTATATATCTTACAAGTTTTTTATTCTTAATTTGTCCTAATCCCTTGTATTTATTCATAGAGTATACTCTAACAAGTTTATCTTGGTCTTCCATATCTAACTTTACACCGTTATATAACTTAGAATATTGCTCTTTATTTAACATTACCTTTTTCAAATCATAATAATATTCTTCTATTGGTATTACTTTTTTGTTCATTTCTTTTACATCTAGCTTTAAAAAGTCATATAGTTTTATGCTGTTTTTTATATCAAAATCGCCATTTTTAAGTCTTGTAAGCTCTATCATTGTAGCTCCACAACCTATTTTTTTGCCAATATCATTTACTAAACTTCTTACATAAGTTCCTTTTGAACAATATACATCAAAAGTAACTTCATGGCGTTTTATATCTACCGCAATATTGTTTATATCATATATTTCAATAGTTCTAGGTTTAAGCTCTACGTCTTTACCTTCTCTTGCATACTGGTATGCTCTTTTGCCATTTACTTTTATTGCACTATATATAGGGGGAGTTTGTTCTTGCTTTCCAATAAAACGTTTTATCCTCTCTCTAATATATATGTCGTCTTGATTTACTACTGACGCAAATGTAATTGTTCCAGTTATATCATATGTGTTTGTCTCTACTCCAAGCAACATCTTTACTCTATACAACTTGTTTTCAGCAGTTAATTCCTCTGAAAGTTTAGTTGCATCTCCAATAAGTATTGGAAGTACACCTGTTGCAACTGGATCAAGTGTTCCTGTATGTCCAACTTTAGAACCTGGAAACACTTTTTTTATAACATCAACAACATCATATGAAGTAATACCAGCAGGCTTATCTATATTTAGTATTCCACTTACTTTCAATGTTCTAACCCTTCTCTCATTTTTTCCACTATTTTTTCTATCGTTTGTTCTACATCTGTTGTATCAAAACCCGCAGCTCTAACATGTCCACCTCCACCAAAAGATGAGGCTAACACCGCACAGTCAACAAATTCTAGCGAACGAAGACTTGCTTTAAACTTTCCTTCTTCTATTCCTCTAATATATACTGCAAGCTCTGTCCCTTCTATCATTCTAAGGTAATTTGTCACACCTTCTGCATCTTCTTTATCCACACCAAACCTATCTAAAGTCTCATGATCTGCCACAGTAATTCTAAGACGTCCACCATAATACACTTGCATATTATCTAGCGAATATGCTATAAGACGAGCTTTTGCTTCTGTCATTCCTTCATTTACCTTTTTACAAATAGTAGTAAATCTTGCGCCAAGTTTTATAAGGTCGGCCGCTATTTCATAAGTTTCAGCTGTAGTTCTTTCATAATTAAAGCTTCCTGTATCTGTCATAAGTCCCATGTAAAGATAATCTGCAATCTTTGGAGTTATCTCTATCATATTCTCTTTAAAAAACTTATATATTATTTCACATGTTGCAGGTGACTCATCGTCTATAATAGACATAACAGCTGGTACTGCACTTGCTTTGTGATGGTCAAATGCTATCACAGCTTCTGCCTTATTAAAATCTTCTTCAGATATATCTAGTCTTTTTTTATCTGAACAATCTGTACATATTAAAAGGTCAAATTTTTCTTCTGGCACGCTAGTTACTGCCGTTTTTACTTCCTCTAAAAACTCAAACTTTTTAGAATAAGAGGACATTATAACATGTGCACTTTTTCCCATATTCATTAATGCAAGTTTTAGTGCGAATGCACTTCCTATTGCATCTCCATCTGGTCTAATATGTGCTACTATATATACTGTTTTCGCATTTTTAATATAGTCTAACATGTTCATAATTTATCCTCCTAATTTTTCTAATCATTATCTTTTGTACTACTTTCTTCTAATTCTAAGCGTTTTAACACTTCATCCATATGTGAACCATATTCCATTGAGTCATCTAGTTCAAATACAAGGTCTGGTATATTTCTAGCTTTAAGCATTTTACTTAAACACTTCCTAATATACCCACTAGACTTTTTAAGTTCATTAAATGTTTGGTGAGTATATTTTGTACCAAATACGCTAACATAAATTTTAGCATATCTTAAGTCTTTAGTAGCACTTACTGATGTTATAGAAATGATACCTTGAATCCTTGGGTTTTTAATATCTTCACGAATTATTTTGCTCACATAATATTTAATATCTTCATTAATTCTATCTACCATCATATTATTTTTTTGCCTCTTCTACTAATTCAAAACATTCAAGAAGGTCGCCCTCTTTAATGTCGTTAAATTTCTCTAACTTAATACCGCATTCATAGCCTTCTGCAACTTCTTTTACATCGTCTTTCTCACGTTTTAATGATTCTATCTTTGCTGTTGCTATAACTACGTTGTCACGTATAACTCTAACTGAACCACACCTTACTATCTTATCTGACTTTACATATGAACCTGCAATAGTTCCAACATTAGATACTTTGAATATATGTCTTACTTCTGCTACTCCTGTTACAACTTCTTTAAATGTAGGTTTTATCATGCCTTTCATTGCTGCTTCTACATCGTCTATTGCGTCATATATTACACTATATAATCTAATATCTACACCGTCTTTTTCAGCAGACTTTTGGACAGCTGCATCTGGACGCACATTAAATCCAATTATTATTGCATTTGAAAGTCCAGCAAGTGTTACATCAGACTCTGTAATTCCGCCTGTGTTACTTGCAATTACTCTTACTCTTACTTCGTCATTAGATAGTTTTTCTAAAGAAGATTTTAAAGCTTGAACTGAGCCTTGTACGTCCGCTCTTAAAACTATATCTAAGTTTTTAAGTTTTCCGTCTTGTATTTTGTTATACAAGTCGTCAAGTGTTACTGTGCTTCCGCGTTTTATCAGTTCTAGACGGTGTTCTGCTTTTCTTCTTGCAATAAGTTTATGTGCAGTTTTCTCGTCAGTAACTTCATAGAATACGTCTCCTGTTTCCGGAACAAGTCCTAAACCTAGTATTTCTACTGGTGTAGATGGACCAGCTTCTTTAACTTTCTCGCCCTTATCGTTTGTCATAGAACGCACACGTCCTACTATATCTCCTAGAACTATCATATCGCCTACATTTAATGTACCTCTTTGTACAAGTACAGTTGCAAGTGCTCCGCGAGTTTTATCTAGTTTTGCCTCTATTACTGTTCCTTTAGCTTGTTTATGTGGGTTTGCTTTAAGGTCTTTTACATCTGCTACAAGAAGTATCATTTCAAGCAAGTTATCTATTCCCTCACCTGTTTTTGAAGATACTGGTACACATATTGTGTCTCCGCCCCACTCCTCTGAAACAAGGTCATATTCCATCAAGTCTTGCTTTACACGTTCTACGTTTGCTGCTTCTTTATCAATTTTTGTTATTGCTACAATTATTGGTACATCTGCTGCTTTTGCATGGTTTATTGCTTCTACTGTTTGTGGTTTTATTGAATCGTCTGCAGCAACAACTATTACAACTATATCAGTAATTTGTGCACCACGTGCTCTCATTTCTGTAAACGCTTCATGTCCTGGAGTATCGAGGAAAGTAATCTCACGGTCGTTTACTGTAACTTTGTATGCACCAATATGTTGTGTGATTCCACCAGATTCACCTTCTACCACGTTTGTTGCTCTAATTTTATCTAGCAAAGATGTTTTACCATGGTCAACGTGTCCCATTATAGTGATAATAGGTGGACGTGTTTCAAGAAGTTCTTCGCTATCTTCTGAATCGTCAAACAATTTATCTTCTTCTGTTACAACTACTTGTTTTGTTGCAGTAATTCCAAATTCTCCTGCTACAAGGTAAGCCGTATCAAAATCTAGCTCTTGGTTAATTGTTGCCATTATTCCCATTGTAAATAACTTTTTAATAACTTCAGATGCTTGTTTTTTCATAGTTTCGGCAAGCTCTTTTACAGTTATTATTTCAGGTATTTCAATATCTGTTAAGGCAATAATTTTTGTAGTATTCATTGTAACTTTAGCTTTTTTCTTTTTACCGCCAGATTTTCTGTTTTCCCCTCTATCATATAGATCCATAAGACCTTCTTCAGATACTTGCATTCCTCTAAACTTGCTAAATTCAATTCTTGAATTTTGTTCACGCATAACATTTGCATTTTTCTTATCTCTTTTAGTTACTTCTGGTTGTACTTTCTCCTCGTTGTATTTTTTCTTGTCAATAAGAGAGGCAGAATAATCTCTGCTTTCTTTTTGTACAGTATCTGCAAGTTGACTTTCTTTTATAAATCTATTAACTTTGTACGCTGAGTTGTCTTTAAAGTCTTTTTTGAAGCCACCGTTTTTCCCATTTTTAAATCCATCTTTTGACTTATTAAATGGACCTTGCTTTCCGTTATTGTTAGCACCATTATTTCCATTGTTATTATTATTGTTTCTTCTATCAAAACCTCTATTTTCAAAATTCCTATTTTGGCTTCTAAAATCTTTATCTCCAGATTTATTAAATTCTTTTTTAAAGTTGTTATCTTTTCGGTTACCAAAATTATTATTTTGTCTACTTTCATTTTCTAAAGTTTTATTAATCTCTTTTTGAGGTTGCTTAACTTCTATATTTTCCTTAATTTCTTTTGGCTTATCATTCGTTTTCTTTTCGCCAATCAAACTCTCTTTATCTGATAAAACTACCTCTTTTACAATTTCATCATCTTTTTTAGGCTCTATTTTTTTACCATTTTGAGTTACTACAATATTTTGCATTCTATTTTTGCTTCTGTTAGACACAACTACTCCAAGACCATCTTTGTTATATGGTTTGTCTTGTCTTCTATTTTCTCTTACTACACTCGTTTTTTGTATATTGCCATTTGCTTTCGTGGTAATATTTTCTACTTCGTTTCCTTTTGCATCTGTTGTAACAACTTTTACTTGTCTACGTATTATATGTGGCTCATCTTTTGTTGAACTGTTTTTTAACAAAAGTTTATTTGCTACACTCTCTTCTATTTCAGACGCTCCGTTTTTTACGTTATACCCAAGCTTATTTAACTTTTTCACAATTACCCCAACATCAGCTTGAAGTTTTTTTGCGATTTCTTCTACCTTCATTTTTTTCAATGTATATTTTCCCCCAATTCACATATTACGTTCAAAAATTTTTCTTTGGTTGTTTTTATTTTTAGGATTTTAGTTATGTCCTTCATTTTTAAGATACGCTCAATACATTCATGTTTATTACAAATATATACTCCTCTTGCATTTATTTTTTGGTCATAATCTATAATATTATTTTCATCTTTATCTGCAACAATTCGTATAAACTCCTCTTTTGGCCTTTTTTTTCTACATGCAATACATGTCCTTGTGCATTTCATTAAGCTTCACCTTACTCAACATATGTATTTTCTATATCTGTTTTTGTTTTTATATCTATCTTCCAACCAGTCAGTATTGCTGCAAGCCTTACATTTTGACCTTTCGCACCTATTGCTAAAGATAATTCTTCGTCTGGAACAACTATTGTTGCCACATGTGTTTCATCATTTATATCTATTGCAAGTATTCCTGCTGGCGCTAATGCGTTTACTATAAAGCTTGGAATATCGTCACTATATGCAATTACGTCTATTTTTTCTCCATTTAGTTCTTCACTAATTTTATTAATTCTTAAACCTTTCTTGCCGATACTAGCACCTACTGGATCAACATTTTCATTATTTGACCATACCGCGATTTTAGTTCTTTGTCCCGCTTCTCTTGCAACTGCTTTTACTTCAACAATTCCTTCTTCGATTTCTGGTACTTCAAGTTCAAATAATTTTTTAACAAAACCTGGATCGCGACGAGAAAGTATTACTTGTGGTCCGAATTTTCCTGAATCCTCAACACGTTGTACATATGCTTTTATCCTTTGATGTGATTCAAATCTTTCAGTTGGAACAAGTTCATTTGTTGGAATTAAAGCTTCTACACGTCCAAGGTCAACTATCATACCAACTTTATCCGCACGTTCAACTACACCAACAACTATTTCTCCTTGCTTTCCATTATATTGAGTAAATACAAGATCGCGCTCTGCCTCACGAAGTCTTTGAATTATTATTTGCTTTCCAGCAGATGCTGCAATTCTTCCAAAGTTTTTAGGAGTAACTTCAACTCTTACCGTATCTCCTAATTTATGTCTTTTAGATATTTCTTTTGCTTCCTCTAAAGATATTTCTGTATAAGTGTTCTCTACATTTTCGACAACTGTTTTAAGTGCATATACAGATACCTTTCCTGTTACATCGTCAATATCTACATTTACTTCTTCTTCAGTTTCATAGTTTTTCTTATATGCCGCCTCTAACGCCATTTTCATTGACTCTATCATGTACTCCTTAGTTATTCCTTTTTCTGTTTGTAACTCGTCTAGAGCTTCAATTAGTTCTAATGCACTAGACTTTTCACTTTTTGTTTTTTTCACTTTAATTACTCTCCTTCAAAATTAAAATCATATACTGTATTTGCAGCTGCAATATCTACAAAGTTTATATTTACATTTCCGTCGGCAGTCTCAATTACAATAACATTATCATCAGTTACGTCTATAAGTTTACCTTCAAATTCTTTTTTATCCAATATCTTCTTGTATAACCTAACCAAAACATTCTCTCCAATGTATTTTTTAAATAATCTAATGTTTTTTAGTTGTCTTTCAAGTCCTGCGGAAGACACTTCCAAAATGTAGCCATCATCTAACTTTACAATACTATCTACCTTTTCCTCAATAGCACGACTTACTTTTTCACAGTCTTCTGTATTAAGGCTTTCTCCGGGCTTATCTATTACTACTCTTACGTAGTTTTCTTTGCCTTCTTTTACAACTTCTGTGTATTCGATTTCATAACCTAACGCACAAACATTCTCCTTAATACTATTTTCAATATTATCTTTTAGTGCCAATTTTTTCCCTCCTATAAACTAAACTTACGATTAAGTGAGAGGGCTACAACCCCTCTCACTCATTTTGCTCTCTTCTAACTGATAACATAATTGTACCATAATTTAACGTACTTTGCAAGCATTTTTAGAAAAAATTTCCCATTATGTCTGAACCTATTTAACACCTTTTTAAATCAATTTATTTTATATAAAGTGCTACTCTGAACCCTCTTCTATTATATGCATCATAAGCATTATTGTATCCACGATCTGATGAAGGATAAGAAGAACCGCTACGATTACAGTTACCTCCTCTATCTACACGCGAAGACGCATTAGCTTCCATTGTCCATTCACTCACATTACCAGCTAAGTCATATATGTTTTTTGCCTTCCAAGCTGAATTAACTCCCGTTTTGTACTGCATATTTGATGTACCACTACCACTAGTTGCATCTCCTTGCGAATCACTATAGTTTCCCCATAATACAGAATCTGTTATATCTTTCTCTGTAGCAACAAAGTTCATTGTAGCATCCCACTGAACACCATAGCATAATGTTGAAACTACGCTTTTATGATTTGGATACATGCTTTGAGACAAATAGACTGCTCCTGCTATTTTTTGATCCGTAACAGTGCTTGTTCCACCGACATAATATGTTCCCTCTTTCGGTTCTATTTCATCAGTGCTTAAAGCCCAAGGTACATAGTTATATACATATACGTCTTTTTTACTCACAACAGTGGATTTAGTCGTTATCGTTTGTCTAGCTTCTCGTGCATCGCCGTCTCCAGCTTCAAAACGTCCTATATAAAAACCATGATATTTTTGCACAGACTGACACATTGCATAGTACTCAGTTGCTTCATTTTCGTATCCATTTTTATATGGTTCTGAGTAATTACTATTAAGACTACCTGTCATTTTGAATACTCCATTATTTGACTGTGGTGTTCCTCTTTGAAACACAGCTAAAAAACCAGTATCCAAATTGTTTTTATCAATTTCACCAGTTGCAACATAATCTACTGGTACCCATACAAATTGGTTGCCATCACATTTATAATCTACTCCTTTTTCTTTGTCTTTTATATCATCAGATATCACAAGGCCTGTACTTTTTGTTCCTCCAACATAATAAAAGTCTGTAGGTACCATACTTGTATCTAGTTGAGTTTTAGCAACTACCGTCACGTTTCCTGTAACTTCTTCTATTTTAACAATATTTGTATCTTTATTATATGCAGAATTTGAAATATCCAAATTATTCATTAAAACTTTTACTTCATCTAACATATAATCGTAATTTGGCGCAATTTTTGCTTCATACTTATTTCCATACTGCACACTTGTAGCTGAATTTGATGTAGTTGCATATTCAAGAACGTTTATTACACTATATACGTTAGCTGTCGCACTAGCAGTAATTATTACATCTCCTGTGATATGTTCTATTTCAATTACATTTTTCAATTTATCATAAACTGTATCCGTTATATCTAAACCAGCCATTGTTATACTAACGCTCGTTAACTTGTGGCCTGTTTTTGCAGAAAGCTTAGCTGTATAACTAGAATTAATTGTTGTTTCTATTGTGGTATTCGAATTTACTACCTCATTCAATTCATTTGTTATCGTATATGTATCAGAATTTGTTGTTGCAGTTATTATTACGTTATCTGTCACACTTTCAATTGTTATTGTATTGTTTTCTTCATTATATGCTGATGCTGTTATATTTACACCACCCATTACTACAATTACTTTTTGCAATGTATATCCTTCTTCTGCGCTTAACGATGCGGTATATCTTGATTGATACGCAGCTGTTTTTGCTACGTTATTTGTAACGCAATGTATAAGCCTGTTTCTCACACTTATCTCACTTGGTATCATTCCTAACTCTTGTATAATCTCTGCTTCTGTTTCATTATCCGTTATATACACAAGTTTTCCTTTTATTACTTTCAAGCCCTCTTTATACTCATCTGGTACAATTCCAAATATGTCTGTATACTCAGAATCTTCATATGTTAAGTTCACTTTTGTTTCATCGAAATATGTATCTGACAATATCTTTTTATTTAAGTATATGTCGTACGTTTCCATATATGTAAGCATATTCGATTTAAATATCACTTTATCTGTTTCATCTACTAAACTTACATCATAAAAGCTTGTTACTACCACTGTAGCCAAAATACTTAATACTAGCATTGTTATTATTAAAATAATAAGAGAAATACCTTTTTTATTTTTAAATATCATAATTTTCTTTCTCCTTTTTTAAATTAAACTTCACCATCTAAGTGCTTCTGTCTTAATTGCCCACATGCTGCGTCTATATCTGAACCTAGTTCTCTTCTTACTGTTGCAACTATTCCTGAACTATTTATAATATTCATAAAGCGTTCTATATCTTTTTCTTTACTCTTTTTAAACACCCCGTCTTTCAACTCATTTACTGGTATAAGGTTTACATGTGCAAGCATTCCGCGAAGGAGTTTAGCAAGTGCAAATGCAGTTTCCTCATCATCGTTTACACCAGCAATTAGTGCAAACTCAAAACTTATTCTTCTACCTGTTTTTGCTGTATAATAGTTACATGCATCTAACAGTTCTTTTATCGAATACCTATTTGCAACTGGCATTATTTCACGTCTTTTTTCGTCTGTTACCGCATGTAGTGATATAGACAGGGTTGCTTGTAGCATTTCATCGGCAAGCTTATATATATTTGGCACTATTCCAGATGTAGAAAGGCTTATGTGTCTTGCACCAATTCCTAGTCCTTCTGGGCAGTTTATAAGCTTCACGGATTTTACTACGTTATCAAAGTTATCTAGTGGCTCACCTATTCCCATATACACTACATTAGATATTTTTTCTCCCATGTATTTTTCTACGGCAATAATTTGTCCTTCAATTTCAGATGAGTGCAAATTCCTCGTCCAGCCGTTTTTTGTAGACGCACAAAACTTACAGCCCATCTTACAACCCACTTGAGTAGATACACACAAGGTATTTCCATAGTTATATACCATAAATACGCTTTCTATTGCGTTGTTATCTGGCAATCTTATTAAAAACTTATGTGTTCCATCTTTAGCAGATTTTTGCACTTGTAATATTTCCAAATTTAAAATATATGTATTTTCTTTTAATTTTTCTCTTAGAGATTTGGATATATCCGTCATTTCATCAAAAGATGTAACATGCATTCTGTGTAACCACTTAAATATTTGTTTTGCATGAAATTTCTTTTCACCTAAAGACTCAATATATTCTCCCAATTCTTCTAAAGTAAATTCATTTATATTTATCTTTTCCATTTATTTACCTTTCTTTTTACAACTATTACAAAAACATCGTCATATATAGCGGTAATTTTTGAACTGTTTCATTTCCACCTATATTTTGACTACTTAATTTTATTCCTCTTTTCACATTCCACTTACTTATTATATTTTGCATAGACTTAGATTTTGTATTTTCAGCAGATTTAACTTCTATTGCAGTGGCAATTCCATCTTTGCGAATAAAAAAGTCCACCTCAATACTATTTCTATATTCAAAATAATACAATTTTTTGTTAAGTTTCGTAAACATCTCAGCAATTATATTTTCATATACAGCACCTTTATATATTCCTAAGTTTCCATCAATTATATCTTTTTGTGAACCTTCTTCTAACATAGATATTAAAAGGCCAGTATCGTTCATATACACTTTAAATTGATCATTTATGCTATTTCCTTCAAGTGGCAATTCTGGATTTCTTAAGTTATAGCAAAAGTTAATAATTCCTGCATCGTAAAGCCACATAAGGCTTCCAGCATATTTTCTTGCACTACCAGATACATCTACCAAACTATATTGGAACTTTTTATAATCTTTAGCAAGCTGTTTTGGAATAGATAAAAAACACTCTCGAGCCTTGGCTTTCTCAGTTTCTTTAGCATATTTTACAATATCGTCTAAATAATCTGATACTATTCCTCTTTGCAATTTTAACACATTTGCAAAATTATGTGTCTCAACAAATTCTGTCACAACTCTAGGCATTCCGCCTACTACAATGTATTCTTTAAATAAATTCATCATTTTTTCATGCATTGCAACGGGCACTTCTTCGCGTTTATCGAAATACTCTTTTACGTATCCAATAGCTTGCTCAGATACACCATTTGCCCACAAAAATTCTTCAAAGTCCATTGAACACATTTGAATACTTTCTACATATCCTACTGGAAATGATGGCACTTCTGTATAGTTTATTCCAAGCAGTGAGCCAGACGCTATTACATCAAACCTTTTATCAATAGACAAAAATTTTAGCGCTGCTCTAGCACGTGGACAATCTTGTATCTCATCTAAAAATATTATTGTTTCATTTGGCACTAAATCTACATTTTGTATATTTAACGTTATTTGCTTTATTATAGTTTCTGCATCCAAGTCTCCATCAAATATCTTTTTCAAGCTAGGTGTTTCAATAAAGTTCATATATATATAATTTTTGTAATTTTCTTTTGCAAACTTTTCTATAATGTATGTTTTTCCAACTTGCCTTGCTCCTTTTATTACAAGACACATTTTATCCT
The DNA here is from genome assembly GCA_964481385.1 of uncultured Clostridium sp. Lineage (GTDB taxonomy): Bacteria > Bacillota > Clostridia > TANB77 > CAG-465 > UMGS1649. Next base: position 16,017 of record CAYZTN010000027.1, read on the forward strand.
CTTTATTTTTCCATTCTAACAAATCTTTTTCTATTTTTCTTCTTAGCAATGTCTTTCACCTCTTTTATTAGAATAACACACTTTAGATATAGTTTCAACACTTTTTTGCATATTTTCAGGCCGAATATTCATGGTGCGTTGCATATTTTCACGTCCAATCGAGTAGAGGATAATTCTTAGTGAATTTCTCCACCACCGTACGTGCCGTTCGACATACGACGGTTCAATTTATATTAAATATGAACCTTTTCATATTGGTCTAGTAGAAATACTAGGGCACCTCTTACGTATCTTTTTCCATTGTTTCCAGATTATTACTCTAATTCTTACCCTCAGGTGTTCGTC
>CAYZTN010000028.1:0-16290 GCA_964481385.1 uncultured Clostridium sp.
AAAAATAAAATAATGTCGAGTCATTTCTGACTTAACATTATTATACTAGGAGGTAAGCCTCTTTCCGGGTACGAAATACCTGCAGACGCATTTTAATGCCTCTATTTTCTACCATTAAACTGAGTAATTAGTCTATAAAATCGGAGTTAGCAATAGCTAGCTCCGATTTTATGTGCAAAACTAATAACTTAATCATTTTAATTAATAATCATTTTTACATAACTTTATCTATCACAAAAATAATTTACTTCCATAATATATACTATGTAGAGGTTAATGTGAAAAAGGAAATATTGTTAAAATGTATATCTAACAACCAAAATTCAGTGTTTTTAATTACTATACGAAAAAATGGTCTTGTTATATGTAGAAAATATATACATGAGAATGAAAATCTAATATTAAATTTAAAATGTTATATAAATTACGAAGTTTCTGCGTGCATATGTAATAACCCTCTTGCGTCTAGATGTTCTTTTAATATCTGCACTGCACCGGATACTTTTCCCAATAGTTATATAATATACTTTGACCACTTGGCCTTACCACAATTTATAACTTTAACAGATAAATACTATCCTGGCTTACCAGTTGAGAAAGGGGAATTAACTTTATGTCAGTAAATGTACCAATTACAAACGGAAAAGGAAGTGTGCATATTGTTCCAGGAACATATGGTGTTGCCGGCACAGCAGACGGATACACTGCAAATACGCTAGCACCTACTAGTGTAACCATAACCGAAGGGACTTCAGAATATAACTTTACTATTGAAGCTAGCGGCACTCTAACACTTCACGTTACAGATGATGGAACAGAACTAGGCGTCCAAGTTGTCGGAGCCACATTTCAAAGATGTGATGCTGCTGGAACAACATATGGTACAGCAATAACCACAGACGAAGATGGTAATGCAGTATTTGAACATGTACCATTCTCTACTGTCGGAGATGCACCGAAAGTGTATTTTAAACAATTAAATTCAGATGAAGGTCATACTTTTTCTACCACACTTCAAGAAACATCTCTTACAACTTCAACCTCAACAGTTCAAATAGCTAATCCAGAAGCAAATACAAAAAACTTTAACTTAACAGATAAAAATTATGACGGACTTCCAGTAGCTGATGGAACTCTTGTATTGACTACACAATAATTATATCAAATAAAAAGGCTGTGAATAATCTTCAATAATTAGTCATATATTAGAAAACATTATTTATTAGCTAAAAAAAGATAAGACCAGTACTTAATTTAGTATTGGTCTATTGTTGTTTATCGATTATTATTGTTATTGTTATTATTATTGTTATTATTATTACTTGATGAGCCACCTGATGAATGATAAGAACTAGAATCATAATGTGGCACAATAGAAACTCCTGAATTATTGATTTTAATGCTATCAAATGAATTGTCTATTGGATTTAAAGAAATAGTCTTAACAACTTTAGTAGATGCATCAACAAATGATAAAACTTGTTGATTTGCCACAATAGTGTTATCAGGTGATTGTCCTAAAAAATCATAAATTTCATTAAAAACATTTTCAGTTATATTTGAGAAATACTTAGTAAGTGTATAACACTTTTTTAATCTAACTATTTCGTTATAATTTCTTGGTTTTTTATCTATCATTTTATTTCCTCCTCGCAATTTATATAGAAAAATTCTATATTTTGAAATGGCAAATTAATTGCTTGAATATGATAATATGCATTATTTTTTTGTTTTGCATAGTGATAATCTCTTAACTCAGAAGTAGTAAAAAATAAATTATTAGGTTGTTCTGCTGATATATCATGTGAATAAAGTGATAAAAGCTTTGTTATATCAACACAATGATAATCAGGTTTGTCAGAAATATTTTTTGAAATAGTATTGGTATATATTTGATGGGTCATTATGTGTTCTTGTTTTATTCTTTTTTCATCACCATACATAACTGTATCACCACTTAACAACATCATATATAACGAATTATTTGTTGGATAATCACAGTCTTCTAATATTCCTTTTTTTATATACAGTTTAATTTTACTTTCATCAGTAAGATATATAATATCTCTTGTTGATTTAGTAATTTGTGATTCTAATTTATATTCTATATCATCTACTTTTAAAATAAATACATCAGAACTATAAATATTTTTCAATTTAATGTCATCATTAATTATTTGATTTAATGTTGGCATTTCACTATTAATTTGTTTTTCTCCTTTGGGATAATATTTGGATGCTATATCAGGATGTACCTTATTTAAATATAAATAAACTGATTCATCATTATATTCATCAGTTGAATATAACTCTTGGTTATCTTTATATATTTCTTGTTGTAGTTTACAAGTATAAGACTTATTAGATTTATATATTTCCTTTACAAAAGGACAGCCGGTCTTACATAAATATAAATATTTACAGTCATGACATTCTTTATTAAATCCTACTTTATTATGATTTTCAAATATTTTTCTCATAGCATTATTCATTATATCCTGAACAGAGTCATTATAAATATTACCATAAAAGAAATCTTTATTTTTTTGACCTCTTACGCATGAATAAATATCTCCATTTCTTTCAAGTAGGAAAAACTTTTCACCACAATTATCACAATTAGTACAATATGTAGGATTAAATTCAGCAAACCAAGTGTTTTTAACACCATAATCAAGTGAAGTACCAATAAATTCTTTTTTCATACGATTATATAAATGTACTTGTTCTTCTTCACTTAAACTTGTAAGTACATCTTCATCGCTAGAAGTAAATCCTATCATAAAGTTAAAATCGTTCATATCTAAACAAGTATTTTTTTCTAAATATTTAATATCTTCAACAATTTCATCTATCTTATCAAAATGTTCTTTAAATATAGTTGCAGATATTTTTTTCTTGTTAGGTATATCTTTTAATAATTCTATATTTTTAAATATTCTATCTAATGTTTTTTGATTACCTTTAGTAATCCTATATTCATCGTGCATAGAAAAAGGAAGATCTAAACTACCACTAATAGAAACTTTAAATTCTTTAATAGTATCAATATGCTTTTCAATATTTAATAAATTTGTTTTAATATGTGGTTCGCCAATTCTAAACCCATTTTCTTCAATAATTTTTTTATTATCGTGATAATAATCACTTATAAATTTTATAATATCTCTAAAATCTTTTTGAGAAAGCGTAGTTACTTCACCACCATGCAGTGAAATATTAAAGGGTATAACATTTGCTTTTTTAAATTTATCAATCGCATATTCCAACGTTTTTAAATACTTATCATCCTGTTTTAAATCAACAGTATTCTCTTTTAAATAGCAGTATTTACATTGCATATTACAGTTCATTGTTGGAACATACAATAGATGTATAAATCTATAATCATTACTCATAGCTAATACCATTGAACCGCTGTAGGGCTTTCTTTAAATACATTTTCTTTTATGGCTGCGTTATAAGGAACTCTTACATTGTATAATGAGTAACATTGTCTAAATGCAGAGCTCCCTATTTCAGCAACACTTAATGGTATTGATACATAACTTAAGCTTGTACACCCATGAAATGCATGACCACCAATTCTTGTTACACCATATGGAATAATGATAGAAGTTAATGAACTGCATCTCTCAAAAGTATTTCCTCTAATCTCAGCTATCTTTGATGGTAATTCTATATTAGTAAGACTACTGTCACCAATAAATACGCCACCATGAATAGATATAATATCATCATGTAAGTTAACTGTTCTTAAAGATGTGCAATATTCAAATGTTTGTCCATTGATTTCTATTATATTTTTAGGAATAGTTATTTCAGTTAATGACTTGCAATGAGAAAATGCACTAGCGCCTAAATATTCTAATGAATTTGGCAAATCAATATTAACTAAATTAACATTATTTTTAAATGCTGATGCTCTTATTTCTCTTAACCCCTCATGTAATACAACATCAGTTAAACTTGTACAGTTTTCAAAAGCACTTCCTCTAATTTCTTCAACCGTAGATGGAATGTCTATTTCTTTAAGATTTTTAGCATTTAAGAACGCTTCTGTTTTAATAGATTTTAATCCATTTGGTAATTTTATAACTTCAACATCAGAATTTTTAAAAGCGCTTTCACTAATACCTAAAACTTGTTTTCCTTTATAAGTGTCAGGAATATTAACAATATTATCATTATTAACAATTCCTCTGGTATAACGAAAAACTGAATATCCATCAGAATATTTTGTATACATTACTCTTGGATTAAAGAAATAAATAGTAGGAATAAGTACAATTACTAAAATAACTATTGTAAGTTTTAGTTTGCCATTTATAGCAGAATTATGTTTTTGTTCCCTTATTGTTTTAACCATTGTAGAAATATCTTCATTTGGATTATTCATAGCTTGTTTAGTTAAAACATCTATCACATTAAATCTTTTCCCTATTGAATGATATATTAATAATGCACTTACTTCTAAAAGCAAACAGAAGAATAATGAGTAATTAAAGTAAAACATCAAGACAAATACGAATGTTGCAATTCCAAGAATTGTTAACAAAATGTTCTTTTTCCTATTTAATGAAGTAGTCATAAAAACTTTTTCATTTTCACCTTGTAATTTTAATTCTTCTATTAACAAATTTCTTAATATTGTTTTTTCGGTTTGCATATAATTTTGATCAACTGGTACTACAGGACTTGTATCTTGAATAACTTGAACATTGCTATCACTAAAAGCGGTTCCACACTTTTGACAAAATTTATTAGTTACATTTAATACATTTCCGCATTTAGTACATTTTAAAATTACATTTTCTTGTGCAACAGCATTATTTTCTATATTTAAGTTAACATTATCATTACTATTCATACTAAATATAGGAACTTTTTTTGTTTTAACTGAAATTATCGCAACTATAAATGCTCCGACAAATATTGCAAAAAAGTCTATAATTACAATATCTGGTGTTATAAAGAAATCAAATATTAAAAGAGTAATAATTCTACCAATAAATAATTTCATAAACAATTTTTTACTTTTATCAGGGTCAAATATATTGGCAAATGGTATTAATACAAATAACGACATATGAATAGTTGTAAAAGCCTCCATACCAATTGCCCCCCCAATTGTTATTTGTGAACTATCACCATTAGATGCTAAAACCATTGTGGGAAATACTAAAAGTATTAAAATTAAAAATATTTTTTTCATTTTATCTTTTCACCTCACTCGGACATAACCATAAATAAATTACTTTCATAATAATTTAATGCAGCTATATCTATATTTGGAATATTTTTCTTTTCAAAATTATGTATCCATTTATCTGAAATACCTAATGCATACGTATAAGGTAAGATATCATAGAAATAATCAGGATCTTCTAACACTAATGCCTCTAACTGATTTTTTTCAGCAGTAATTAAATAATTTCTAAATCCTAATACTTTAGCACTAATTATTTGTCCATAATTATTTTTTTGATTCATAAATATAGAGAAGAAGCCTGTTATAAATATTGCTACAAATGAAATTAAATACATAATTTCAAGTTTAGGATCTAAATCTCTAATAAATAAATATGCTACCATCCATGCAACTATAGATACCAGCAATAGAGTAGATATAGTATTCATCATCTTTTTACTGTTGTTATCGTTAATCTTTTTATCAATTACATTTTCTAAACAAGTAGACACTTTTTCAAAAACACTTAAAAAACTATAATCATTTGATAAAAGATTTGAATCACCGTTTTTAAATAATTCTTGATAAACTAATTGTTCAGTAATAGATAGCAGTTTCAAATCAGATTTACCTTTTCCGATATTTACAATATTATATTTTTTATCTTCTATTTCCTCAATAGAAATGTATCCTTTACTTGCTAATTGAATAATTAAGGATACGGTTAATTTTTTTATATTTGTCTCGCCATAGATATATCCTACTTGTGCTGAATCTAAACCATCAGGTGCATAGAATTCAACAGTTTGCGTTCTCCTAGTAGTCTTTGTGCTATATTTTTTCCAAGCAACATAACTACCGATTGATATACTAATAATTGCGATGCAAATTAATAAACATAAAATTCCATAATTATATGAACCTATAACGAAATAATCATTTGGTAAAGTAATATTTAAAGTTAGAAAATCATCCATAATATAATCGTTTATATTAATATACATTGAATTACCATTAATTTGATAATTCACTTTATTTGTTACATCTTCCCTGCCATCAAGGAACTTAACATTATTATCAAAAGGTTTAGGCATATTAACAGTTACTGTCATATTATTAATTTTGGTATTATCATAGTTATCAAATAAATTAAATACAAATTCGTCAAAATCGGCATTAGGATCTTTTCCCATATTATATCTATATTTAATTGTATATGTATGCAATCCTTTTTTTATATTGGTTCTTGCACTACCAATTCTAATTCCAATTCTATCATTAAATTCATCTAAAACATATTTTTCACCGATGGCCCTCAAATTAGAAATACATATTTTTTTCTTTGATTTTTTTAAATCTTTATTGTAGTATTCTTCCCATATTGAAATTGATTTATAAATACCATTAAATTCATCTGACGGAATATTAATAGTAACAGTTTCAGTAACATCAACTTTATTGTCATCATCAACATCTAAAACAACATTATATTCTTCGATATCAAATTCTGAAGAAATGTAGGAATGGTTTTTACTACTTAAACCCTCTTGTATTTTTACTATTACAAAAGGAATAGTAATAAGTAAAATAATCCATACCACTAATAAAGTAATGGTTTTTTTATTATTCTTATTTCTCATATCTATACACTAACTTTTACATTTTTTCTTTCTTCTTCATTTGCTTCAAACATTGTTTTAACTTTATAACCAAAAATCATTGCTATAATATTGCTTGGGAACATTTCTACTTTATTATTAAAATCTCTTACTGTTGCATTATAATATTTTCTTGAATTTGCTATTTCATCTTCAATCTTTGTAAGTTGACTACTTAAATCTTTAAAATTCTCATTTGCTTTTAATTCTGGGTATGTCTCAGCCAAAGCCATAATTTTATTAACCCCACTAGCTAATTTAGTGTTTGTGCTGATTTTTTCTTTATCAGACATATTATCATATACACCATTTCTTAATTTGATAACTTCTTCTAATGTTTCCTTTTCATGTTTTGCATATCCTTTTACTGTTTCAACAATGTTTGGAATTAAATCCCATCTTTTTTTCAAGTAAACCTCCATTGTTGCAAATGCCTCTTTAACTTTGTTATTTAATTTTACAAAATTATTATAAGTAATAAATAATGTAATTAAAAGTATAACAACAATTGCTATAATTATATATAGCCACATAATATCACTCCCCTCGGTCACAATTATACCATATCATTTTACATTTTTAAACTTATTTAATAAAAATTACCTTCAATGTCATTTGGGACGCTTTCAAATGACACTGCGTAACCTAAAAATGTTAGATTATTGTAAAAATACCGAAAAATATGTTTAAAGCAATTGTTTTTTGTTAAAATTTGTAATACAATTAATGTGTTAACATTAAATTATATTTTAAGGAGTGTTTCACATGGACTTTGCAATTAAAGCAGCTGAATTTGTTGGAAATATGAATATTAATGTACTATTAAGTATAGGTATATTTATAGTTTTTTTAATATTGCTTATATTAAAAGGCTCAATTCTTCAACTAGGCCTTAGATTATTTACCAAGAAAAAACATGGTTTTTATTTTATGATAATACCAACTTTTTTAGCAATAGTTACAAACATGATATTACTATTTGCATCTTACATAGTAATAACTAGACTTAATATAAATATTGTAGAAATACTAATACAATACTTGTTTAATTCTCTAGTAGATTTTAAGCCGATATTGAACATACTTCTTGTGCTATTAGCAGCAGAAGTTATATTTATTATTATTGAAGCTTTTATATTAAAACTTGTTACTTTCGATATATGCGACAGTATAAAAAAATTGTTTAGTAAAATATTCAAAAAAGCGAAATCTGAAAGTGACGAAAACAACGAAATTGAAAATAATTCAAACTATCTAATTGAAGTAAACGAAGAACAAATTACTAGACCTTCGTTCATAAATGGACTTTTAGCAGGATTGTTTTGTTTTTCAATAATGTTTTTCTTAACAATTATTTTATTATATATTGGAGAAACAATTGGTTCAAGATTCATCATATAACCTTGATATTTTTAACCAATATTAAATATTAATGTCTTTCGTGGTACAAATAATAAATTTCCACCGGCTTAGCCGGTGATTTTTCGTTTGCGCCTATAAGGCTTCGTTACCAGCAAATCTTAAAAGATTTGCTTTTTTATCAACTTCTGCACATCTGTTACTAGCAACCCTTTAAAAGGGGGCTATGAAATTTAGGGAAAATTTCTTCAAACACTATATGGTACTTGCATTCCCACTTTGTGTGTGCTAAACTACTAATATCATCTTTCATAGATGTACCTCCTTATATATTTTGTGCATTTGTCGATATTCACATTATATCATAAGGAGCTTTTTGTTACACTACTTATCGCTAAAGCTTTTTCAGAACTACCGGATTAACCGGTAGTATTCACTAATATCAAACAGTGTCATTTGAAAACGTCCCAAATGACACTATGACATTTATGTTTGAAGGAGAAAAAATTATGCTATTTAATTTAAAATCAAAATACAAACCTACTGGAGACCAGCCTCAAGCTATAGGAAAGCTTGTTCATGGAATAAAATCAGGCATGGACTCACAAACATTACTTGGTGTAACTGGTTCTGGTAAAACGTTTACAATAGCCAATGTTATACAAGAAGTTAACATGCCAACAATTATAATGGCACATAACAAAACTCTTGCAGGCCAACTTTATAGCGAATTTAAAGAGCTATTTCCAGACAATGCTGTCGAGTATTTTATATCCTACTACGACTATTACCAACCAGAAGCATACATTGCTTCAACGGATACATATATAGAAAAAGATAGTAGTATAAATGACGAAATAGATAGAATGCGTCACAGTGCAACAGCAGCGTTATTTGAAAGAAAAGACGTAATAATTGTGGCGTCAGTATCCGCAATATATTCTTTAGGCTCTCCCGAAGAATATAGCACGCATACTTTGTCTTTAAGGCCTGGCATGCAAAAAAGCCGTGAAGAAGTAATCGAAAAGCTTGTTGAAATGCAATATGCACGATGCGATATAGAGTTTGAAAGAGGAACTTTTAGAGTAAAAGGAGATATTATAGACATATACGAAGTAGGAACATCTGAACACGCACTAAGAGTTGAATTTTTCGGAAATGAAATAGAGCGCCTTTTATTCATTGAGCCAGTAAGTGGCAAAACAATAGCACGTGTTGACCATGAACTTATATACCCCAAATCTCACTACGTAACTTCAAAAGACAAAGTCGAAGTCGCTATTTCAAAAATAAAAGAAGAGCTTGAAGAAAGACTAAAAGAATTACGCTCTGAAAATAAAATTGTAGAAGCGTATAGACTTGAACAACGTGTTAATTTCGATATAGAAATGCTTGAAGAAACTGGCTTTTGCCAAGGCATAGAAAACTACTCAGTATATATGTCAGATAGAAAACGTGGCTCTACTCCCTACTCTTTGTTCGACTTTTTAGGCGACAACTTTTTAACGGTAATAGACGAGTCACATGTAACAATACCTCAAATTGGCGGTATGTCTAATGGGGATAAGGCACGTAAAGATTCTCTTATAGAACACGGATTTAGATTACCTTCTGCAAGAGATAACCGCCCTCTTAAGTTTAATGAATGGGAAGCAAAAACACGTCAGAAAATATTTGTTAGTGCTACTCCAGGAAATTATGAACTGGAACACTCAAGCCAAGTTGTAGAACAAATAATTAGGCCGACAGGATTACTTGACCCTAAAATCGAAGTCCGTGAAACGGACGGACAAATTGATGATTTAATTTCTGAAATACGAAAAAGAACATCTATTGGAGAAAGAGTTTTAGTTACAACACTTACTAAAAAAATGTCTGAAGAATTAACATCTTACCTAGAAGGAGAAGGCATTAAGGTAAGATATATGCATTCAGATATTGAAGCACTAGATAGATTAGAAATAATTAGAGACCTAAGACTTGGAAAGTTTGATGTGCTAGTTGGAATTAACCTTTTACGAGAGGGATTAGATATTCCAGAAGTATCTTTAGTTGCAATACTTGACGCAGACAAAGAAGGATTTTTAAGGAGTGAACGTTCTCTTATACAAACAATAGGTAGAGCTGCAAGAAATGCAAACGGTACAGTTATAATGTATGCGGATGAACTTACAGATTCAATGGAAAAGGCTATAAAAGAAACAAACAGAAGACGTAAAATACAAATGCAATATAACGAAGAGCACGGTATTACTCCGCAAAGTATTAAAAAAGATATTAGAGATAGCGTAAAAGCTGTATTTAGCGAGAATGATGAGAACATAGATAATTTAAATATTTCAAGTGGCGAATCTATTGAAGACGCAATAAATAGACTTACTAAAGAAATGTTTGAATATGCACATAAATTTGAATTTGAAAAAGCTGCTGTTATTCGTGACTTGATTAACGATTTGAAAAGCACTGAGACAAGCTAAAGCATGTGAATAAACTCTAGAAGCGTTATCCTTCTAGAGTTTATATATACACTACTTCAATGTATAATATCTATTTCTATTATTACCATTTTGTGTCAAAATATTATCGTCTACCATTTTTGTCAAAATATCTCCCGCTCTTGTTCTAGACAAAGTCAATAATACCTCAACAGTAGCTCTATTTATTATACCATTTTTCTTCAAATACTCTACAATTTGTTTTTCCTGGCTCATATTTTCAGGTAGCACGCTATTATTTACCTCAGCTACATAATTTACATTATACAAAGTTACTTTAAAGGTATTCTCTGTGTTTTGTATCACTGGCTGCTTATTATCATATCCAGCATATGACTCCATAATTCTTTCAATACCTGTGCCAAAACTTTCCACATATTTTAGTCTATAAAACACATTTGCTAAATTTGGATTTCTTGTTTCAGAAACACCAGAATACAAATCTTCTATGCTAAGTCCTTTTACCAAACCGCCTAAAGATGTTATTTCAAAATGGTCATCAAACAAAGAAACTAATATACTGCCAGTAAAATTATAATCCCTATGTATGACTGCATTTAATAAAGACTCTCTTATTGCATATTCAGGATAATCTTTAGTATCTATTCTTTCTAAACCAACTATTCTTCCCTGATTTTTGTTATATAAATCAATATATGCAAATGTATCATTTACTTGCTTTAAAACAGAACCATTAAACTCTCTTCTATCTTTAAAGTCAAGTTTACTATTTCCATTAAAAATAGCACACTTTATTGAATATGGACACTCATCAGACAGAAGCAAACCTAAATTTGTATAATTATTATCTAGATTTACAACGTTTAACGCTTTTAACTTGTTCTCGTCAATTTCTATATCGTGTTGCTTGAATAGATTTACCAAATATTCAAAATGCAAATCTTGAATACTTGAAATACCACTTTCAAATGAGTTGTTACTACTATCCACCAACATTTTCTTAATAACTTCTTCGCTTGCTTGAACAGATACATTACCAAGTCTTAAATAAACACCTGAAGTTTTTAAACCTTTATCTGCTAAATAATAAGGCTTATTGGGTGCTTCTTTAACCCTAATAACTATAACGTCCTTATCATCAATTTTTTCAACATAAATTTTAGTATATAGCGTTATATCTGACTTTATTCCATCTCTTATCATTCCGCTTAATGCTTCCAAATCTTTAGATGCATTTTTCAAGCCTACAACACTTCCATTATCATCAATTCCAACATAAATTGTCCCATCATTTGTATTAGCAAAAGCAACAATTTCTTTCTTTATATCTTTTGTAAGTTCAACTTTCAGCTCTATATTTTGATCTTCTTTATACATTTGTATCACCTTTAAATATTATACTCATTTTTTTAAAATTTAGCAAGTTAATCTACCGGTTTTCTACCGGTTTTCTACCGGTTTTCTACCGGTTTTCTACCGGTCTAGTTCAAAGCTAAATTTAAAATGCAAATTTTAAGCTATCGTTTATCCTAACTATTTGCATTCAAATACAGTTCTACCGCGGTTTTGGGACTATCTACTCCCTCTTTATTCTTAATTGGTGCAAATTCGTCCTCACGCTTTACACGGAGTACAAACATGTCACTAAGTTTTTGGTATATATCAAAAATAAACATCTCGTATTTGTACACATCTTCTTCTACCGTGCTTCCATCTTCTTTTACTTTATTACTCTTCTTCACAGCCACGTGATACGGAAGCGAGCCTGCTTTAGATAAGAGCTCTATGCTAAATATATTGCTTACAATATTTGCTTCTGAAAAAGCCAGTTCTCCATTTTCCTTTCTTAAATTACACATATCTTGAGTTAGCTCAGTATATTCCACTACCGCTGGTATACCACTTTTATTGCAAATTACTCCTACTTTTTCTTCTGGATATGCCTTTAACACACTTTTTGTAGCAGCAGTATTTCCTGTGTCTATCATACCACCTAAAAATACTTGGTCAACAAAATTTACTAGTATATTATCTACACCAGAGAAATACACATATTGAACTCCTCTATTTTTCATATCTTGCAATACATGGTCACATATTGCTTTAAATACTCCACCATTTCCATTAGCAGCAAACTTAACGTGTGTTTTCGTGTCACATACAACGTTTCCCTCTTTATCTTGCATAGGAAGTTCTCCTTGCTTGAAAAATGATATATATGACCTGTCATAACCAAAATAATTGTTTTCTTCAAAGAACTCCACTGTATCCTTGTTATTTTCTTCGCTTGTCATAATATACCAAGGAATATATACACCTAATGTTTCATGTGCTTTTTTTAGTCTAGCTATAAGAAGCTCAAATATACTAATCATCTTTCCACGAAGCTTTAGCATATATGTTCCTTTAGGCTTGCTGTGTCCAAGTCTTGTACCCTGTCCTCCTGCCATTGTAACAACTGCAAACTTTCCCATTTTAATCTGTTCCTCGCCGATTTTTCTCCATTTGTCTAAAGTGTCTTGTGACACGCTCTCTTTTACATATACATTATCTATTGGAGAAATATTTGTGTTTAACTCCGTTTGTTCCTTATTCACAATACTAAAAAGTTTTTCCATTTCTTCAAAGTCTACTTTTTCAATCTGCTTTTCTAATTCTATCTTTCCTTCTTCATCTAAACTGTTATATATACCAATCAAATTTTTCTGGTTATATTTTTCTAAAACTTCAACTACATTTTGCATAAACCACCTCTAAAACGAAAGCCTTACCGTTTCTTTTGCAATTTCTAATTCTTCATCTGTTGGAATTACAAATGCTTTAACTTTTGAGTCCGGAGTAGTTATTTCGCACTCTTCTCCTTTTACAAGATTTTTTTCCTCATTTAGGTCTACTCCCATAAAGCTTAACTTGTTACAAATTGCCTTTCTTACTCTGGTTTGGTTTTCGCCTATTCCACCAGTAAATACAATCACATCTACTCCATTTAACACAGCTGCATATCTTGCAATATACTCTGCAACTGTTACCACGAATTTTTCTACTGCAAGTGCTGCGTCTATATTTTTCTCATTTACACTAGTTTCTTCAATAGCTCTAAAGTCTGGTACCATTTGACACATTGCAGATATTCCAGATTTCTTGTTCAAAATATCTGTCATAGCATCAGGTGATATATTCTCTTTTTCCATAATATACGTTACAACAGATGGATCCAAGTCTCCACTACGAGTTACCATAGCAATTCCACCAAGTGGCGTAAGTCCCATTGATGTATCTACACTTTTTCCTTTATCTATTGCACAAATACTTGCTCCTTGTCCTAAATGGCATGTAATTATTTTTAATTCTTCACGCGTCTTTCCTAAAATAGCTCCAACTCTTCTTGATACATAGTCATGAGACGTTCCGTGTGCACCATATTTTCTTACTCTGTATTTTTCATAATACTCATATGGTATTGGATACAAAAATCTTTCTTTTGGCATTGTTTGGTGAAATGCAGTATCAAATACAGCAACCATTGGTACATCACCCAACAGTTCCTTACACGCACGTATTCCTTGTACCGCCGCAAAGTTATGTAGTGGTGCAAACTTTCCGCATTCAGTTATTTTTTGTATAACTTCCTCTGTAATTACTGCAGAAGTGCTAAAATATTCTCCACCGTGCACAATTCTGTGTCCCACGGCGTTTATCTCAGAAAGATCAGATATTGCTGGATAAGATTTGTTTAAAAGCTCATGAAACACGCATTTTAAAGCTTGCTCGTGAGTTTTAACGTATTCTTTTATTACATACTTATTACCATTTATTTTATGCTCTAGAAAAGACTCTTTTTCCCCTATTCTTTGAAAATTACCTTTTGCGAGTACAGAAGTGTTATCCATATCTATTACTTGATATTTTAAAGACGAACTTCCACAATTTATAACTAAAACTTTCATATATATCCTCCTAAAAAAAGAGAATAACATACATATCTATGTCATTCTCCAGTGTTCTTTATTACATATTTTCAACTAATTCCTTAGTTTCTCTTGCTATCATAAGCTCTTCGTCAGTTGGAACAATCCATACCTTAACCTTTGAATCGTCTTTAGATATTTCTTTTTCAACTGCTTTTACGTTGTTTTTATCTAAATCTAATTCTACACCCATGAAGCCTAAATATTTACAAATGTCTCTTCTTGTTTCTGGTCCACGCTCTCCAATTCCGGCTGTAAATGTTATAACATCAACACCATTCATTGTAGCTGCATATTTTGCCACATACTGTGCGATTATATATGCGTAGATATCTAGCGCCATTTGTGCTTGTTCGTCTCCGTGATTAAATGCAGCGTCTTCAATATCTCTGTTATCTGCAGATATCTTAGACATGCCTAAAAGTCCAGATTTTTTGTTAAGCATTGTATTCATTTCTTCTGGTGTAAGACCTTCTTTTTCCATAATATATGTTACAACAGATGGATCTAAATCTCCACTTCTGCTTCCCATAGCAATTCCACCAAGTGGTGTAAGTCCCATTGATGTATCTACACATTTACCGCCTTGAATTGCACAAATACTTGCACCTTGTCCTAAGTGACAGTTAATAATTTTTAAATCTTCAACTGGTTTTCCTAAAAGCTCTGCAATTCTTCTTGATACATATTTATGTGATGTACCGTGTGCACCATACTTTCTTATTCCATATTTTTCATAATACTCATATGGTATTGGGTATATGAAGTGTTCCTTAGGCATTGTTTGGTGAAATGCTGTATCAAAAACAACAACATTTGGTTTCCCTGGAAGTTCTGCTTCACATGCTCTAATTCCTTGCAAGTGAGCTGGGTTATGTAGTGGTGCAAATGTAATTGCGTCCTCAATTCCTTTTACAACCTCTTCATTTACTATTGCAGATGAAGTAAACTTTTCTCCACCATGCACAATTCTATGACCTACTGCATTTATCTCGTCTAATGAAGAAATAACGCCGTAAGTATCATTTGTAAGTTGAGCTAAAACCTCGCTTATAGCTTCGTCGTGATTTTTTACGTCTCTTTCAATCTTATGTTTTTCATCTCCAACTTTATGAGTTAAAAATGAACCTGGCATACCTATTCTTTCAAAATTTCCTTTTGCCATTACACTCTCATCTGTCATATCCATTAGTTGATATTTTAAAGATGAGCTTCCACAATTTAGTACTAATATTTTCATTTACCAATTTCCTCCTGAATTTAGTAACAATTATATCAGCAAAAGGCTTGTAATTCAATACTTTTCAGCAAAAACACACAAAATTGAACCTAAAAACACAATAGGCTAGACATTATACATATCTAACCTATTACAAATTATTTATTAGTTTTCATTTTCCTATTTTCTTTTCTTACATACAACCACACCAGCTAATGTAATCATTGTTGTAATTGATGATAATGAAACTGCATTTAATACTTCTGTTTCACTTCCTGTTTTTGGTGTATCGTCTAATTCACCTTTATTTGTTTCTGGTTTTGTTGGTTTTATTGGATTAACACTTGCTTTTTCCGTTATTAAAGATACCATAAATGGTGATAGGCTATCTACTGTTATTGTTATCTTTCCATCTTTTACTGTTCCTTCAAAGTACTCG
>CAYZTN010000029.1:0-15685 GCA_964481385.1 uncultured Clostridium sp.
TATCCAGAAATTACTTTATATCAATATGAATGACACAGTTAAGTTAACGGGATCAATATGAATGACACAGTTAAGTTAACGGGATCTCGGGTAGTGTCTATCCAGAAATTACTTTATATCAATATGAATGACACAGTTAAGTTAACGGGATCAACAGGCTCATGTATAAAACGTAAAAAAATAGGGAGTGAAAGTCAAAAATGGAAAAATATGTAAATGGGGGGGGGCAAAAAAGCCTTGTAAATAGCGCGTTTCAAGGGCAAACTGAGTTTGACCTATGCTTTGCATACAGTTTTTAAGTGTGCAGAGTATAGGTCTTTTTGCGTGCATTTTTGACTAAATAAAGAGAGGAGAAAGAGTATGTTTACAAATAATAAATTTATTATAGCGATAGTTACAGTTATAGTTTTGTTAATAGCGAGTTCTACAATATTTGCTAGTACAATAACAACTGATTGGCCTACAGCCGGTCAAAGCATAGGTAAAGTGGAAAAAGTTGCAAAAAACGTTTGGGCTACAGTAATAGTTATAGTTCAGATATTAGCAATATCAGCAGTTATATTTGCAGGCTTAAGATATATGTTCACATCGGCTGAGGGAAAAGCAAGTATAAAAAAAGAAATGTCGTATTTAGCTTTAGGTGCTATTTTAGTATTTGCAACGACAACAGTAGTAGATTTTGTAGTAAAAGTAGTAAAAGAAGTAATGGAGTAAAGGGGAAAGTATATGAAATTTAGGTTATTTATGCTAGTAATGCTTGTATGCGTAATGTTATTTAGCGCGAGTAATGTTATGGCATCAAGTCTTATAGGCGATATAATTAGTGAAGGAAATGAGTTTGTGAATGATCGTGAAAATATTGGACTAGGGAATAGTGTTAAATCTTATATAGAAGGTGATATAAAGCAGTTAATATCTCTTGTTGGAAATTTGGTTTTTGCTTGTGTAACGGTTATCTTAGGTGCAAAATACATTTGGTCTGGTGTTGAAGGTAGGTCATCAGTAAAAGAAACTTTACCTACATTTATTGCTGCAGTAATATTTTTCTACTTGGCAAAAGAAATTACTGATTTGTTTTCACCGAAAACGAGTGGAAGCATAGGTAGTTCTATAGCTGGAATTACTAATTATAATTCTTTAGCAGGAGGTATTGTTGGAACAATAAATTTAATTGTAAAATATCTTGCTTTTGCTGGAATTGTATTTATTGGAGTAAAGTACATGTTTGCTTCTTCTGATGGAAAAGCACAAATAAAAGAAAAGTTGGTGCCTATGACACTAGGTATAGTTCTAGTTTTTTCAGCATCAGCTGTTGTAGATTTTATAATTTCTGTTGGTCAACAAACTATAAAATAACAAAGGAGGAAAAGTAATGGGAAAAACATATTCGGTACCAAGAAGTGCCAAGGGTGAATCAAGAATTTTGAATATCTTTACTGTAAAGTCATTGATAAGTACAATTGGTTTTGCAGCGATAGGGATTATACCTTTTTTTATATTTCAAGCAATAGGTCTAACAGCTGTAGGAGTTATAATACTCGTAGCCTTTGCTGCAATTGGTTATGGAATGGCAATGTTAACAATTCCAGATTCTCCTATGATGGGAAAATTAAGAAAAGCTGGAGGAGAGAAGTTAGGAGATATTGCATGGAGAACTTTAACTTTTAGTAAGAGAAAAGCAATTTATATATATAGAGAAGGAGGTAGAAAGTTATGGGACAAAACTTGATTATGCCTATAATACTTGTAGTGTTCATTTTGGCTTTTGGAATTTATTCTGTTGTAAATAAAAGCAAAACGAAAAAATCAGGAGCAAAAGTTGGCAAAGGTGCAAAGGAAGAACAATTAAACAGTTATAAAGGGGTACAAAAGGAAGTGCCAAAAAAAGATATGTCTTCGTTTATACGTTTTGACAAAATAGCAAATGACATGATTTATCAAAAAAAAGGTGAAAAATTTACAATGGTAATTGAATGTAAAGGTATAAATTACGAGCTTATGTCAGAAGTGGAACAAATGGCGGTCGAAGAAGGTTTTATAACATTTCTTAACACATTGAAATATCCAATTCAGTTATATGTACAGACACGTTCAATCGATTTGGGTGAGAATATTAAAAAATATAAAGCTAGAGCTAATGAATTTGAACTCAAAAGGCAAGAAGCTGTTGCAAAGTATAATCAAGCAGAAGATGATATTGATTCGACGCCTGAAGAAATAACGGAGTTGAAACAACAAAAATTAAAATATTCAAATATAGCGGAATATGTATCTGATATTACAAAGTATGTTGAAAGAATGGCATTAAATAAATATTTGTTGCAAAGGAAATTTTATGTCGTATTGTCATATAACAAGTCAGAGATAGTAACAACAGAAAAATTTTCTAAAGAAGAATATGAAGATATGTGTTATAGAGAGTTATATACAAGGGCGCAAGGAATTATAGGGTCTCTTATGGCTTGTTCTGTCCAAGGTAAAGTTTTAACTTCAAATCAATTAGCAGAATTAATATATATATCATTTAACAAAGATGATGAAAAAACGTTAAATATAAGAAATGCATTGGAATCAGGCTTTTATAGGTTGTATTCTACAAGTGACGATGTAAGAATGAAAAGACAAGAGGCACTAGATGAAGAGATAAGAAAAGAAAGTTTAAAAAGAGTTGAAGCTGCAATAGTAGAAGGAATAGAAAAAGGAACGATTATGTTGGAAGATGAGTATAATGCTGAGGTTGACAAAAAGATTGACAAAACTGCACTTAAACTCGTAGACTCCTCTACCTTGAATGTAGAGACTAAAGAGGAAATTAAAAACATAATTATGACTAACAGAAAAGAAAAATTAAGGAAAAGAGAAGAATTAAAAAATAAAGAAACAGAAGAAAGCCAAAATCCAGAAAATGAAGAACAAGTTGTTCAGGATGTGCAAGAACAAGAAATAAATGAAGAACCTTCTTTTGAAGAAAGTAAAATTGAGGTATCGTCTGAAATAATTAGCACAAATAATGATACAGATGATGAAAGTATAGTTTAGGAGGAGCATATGGAACTAAACAAAAAAGATGAACAAGAAATACAAGAAGAAAATAAGAATGGAAAAGACAAAAAAGAAGTAGTGAAGGAAAAAGACGTAATAATAGGTAGCAATTTTGAAGGTGAAAATTTCCTTGAAACAAATAAGTCTGAACTGAAAGATTTAATTTCGCCAGCAGGAATAGATGCATCACATTACGATTATCTAGAAATTTTTTCAAAGATATCTAGATATGCAAGATCTTTTTATGTTACTACAATGCCTAGACAAGCAACATTTCCGTATTTATTATCAGGTATATATGATTTCGGTGATATAAATACGTCGGTGTATATTTCACCAATTCCAGAAACGGTTTCTCAAAATGATCTTAATAGAACAATCGTAGAAATACAATCTGAAAGAATAGTTGCTCAAGATAGAGGTGATATAAACAGAGAATCTGTGCTTGCAATAAAGCAAGCAGAAGCAGAGTCATTAAGAGACGAAATTGCAGCAGGGTATAACAAATTATTTGAATCCACTATAATTTCAACGCTATTTTCATATAATAAGATGGAGTTGGACAAACTATCAGAATTGTTATCTATTGAAGCTTCGAAAAGCATGATAGGTCTAAAAGCAGCTTGGGCAATTCAAGAGGAAGCATTCCAATCTAATTTACCTTTAAATGATAACCAAGTAAAGAGAAAACATACTTTTGATAGAGGTTCTATGGGAACGGTTTTTCCATTTATTACATCAGATATAGGGCACGACACTGGAGTACCTATTGGAATAAATAAACAAACAGGTTTACCAATTATTTTTGATAATTTTCATCGTTCATTAACTAACTACAATATGGTTATATTCGGTAAATCAGGTTCTGGAAAATCTGTTACAATTAAAACAATTATGGCTAGAAGTGCGGCACTTATGGGAATTGAGAACCTTGTGTTAGATGCAGAAGGCGAGTATGTTGTAGTTGCAGATGCTTTATGTGGAATAAATATAACAATAAGCCCTAATAGTGATAAGATTATTAACATTTTCGATGTAGAGCCAGAACTTGTTAAAGATGAAATAACAGGTAAAGAAAGATATGTATTAAATATTCAGAATAAAATAGAAGACGTAACTCAAGCTTTGCTTACAATGGCGAGAGGTTCTACACGAAGCACAGAGGTAAACGAACTTACTAAGCAAATAATAGCTGAAATTGTTTCAGAAGAATATGCAAAGCTTGGTATAACAAATGAAATGGAAAGTCTTTATGAAGATAGTAATAATGATGGAGTATTAGTTGATGAAAATGATGTATCAAGGTCAAAAAAGCCAATGCCTACAGTTGGAAGTTGGTACGAAAGTTTACTTGAAAAAGAAAGAGAGAACGATAACGAAGCATATAAATTTCACTACAGCTATTTAGCGAAGGTAATGAGACAATATTGTAGAAAATACGATGGCCAGATGGCGTATTTTGATGGTCAGTCTACATTCGATTTATTAGATGGTTGTCTATTCATAAACATAGATATATCTGGTCTAGAGGAAAAATTTGCTAGACCACTTGCTCAACAAATATTACTTTCTTGGGTTTGGGAAAAATACGTTAAGAAAAATAGCGAGAATAAAAACGAAGCAAGACAAAAAAGAGTTTTGGTCGATGAGGCGTGGATGCTTTTAGATTATCCTGAAGCAGTACAATTTTTAAATACAATGGCAAGACGTGCTAGAAAAAGAAATGTATCACTTGCAGTTGTATCTCAAAAGTTCCAAGACTTTTATGAGAAAAAAGAAGCACAAGCAGTTCTTACATCTTCAGAAGTAAAACTATTTTTAGCACAAGATAAATCAGAAATAGAGTATTTAAAAGAAGTGTTTAAATTGTCAGAAGGAGAAACCGACTTTTTACTTACTTGTACAAGAGGTGAAGGCTTGCTTAAAGTAGGACAAGAATCGGCAATTATTGCAATAAAACCAACTCAGAAAGAATTTCAGTTTGTTGAAACGAACTTAAGTAAACTTGCAGAAATGAAAGAGAATAAGGGGGATATATGAAAAATATTTTTAATAAAAAATATTTCAGTACAATATTTATCTTACTTACTGTATTTTTTATGTTCGGCAATACTGTATTTGCTAAGTTGTCAGTGAACCCTAATGATGATAGTACACTTAGTACTATAGGTGGAACACTTCAAAATATTGTTAATGAACTCGGTAAACTTGCGCTTGGTATAAGTACTGCCGGTTTAGCATCACTTATTTCTGGTTTAGCGTTTGTACTATTTCTTGTGTTGCAAACCATATTTGCCGCCACCGATATTACGAATGATATATTTAGAATACCTTTCCCAGATCAGGTTGTTTTTAATAGAGTAGAATTATTAGATGCCAATTTTATAAATCCTGAAAGTGGTTCACCAATTTTTGCGCTAAAAAATACTATAGCAGGAGTTTATGATTCGTTTATAATTATTGCAATCGCTTTTTTTACAATAATTGCAATGATTATAGGAATAAAGTTAGCACTAGCAAGTATAGCTTCTCAAAAAGCTCAGTATAAGCAAGCAATCGGATATTGGATAACAGGTATACTGCTAGTAGTATGTTTAAAATGGGTTTTAGCAGGTATGTTCAAGATAAATGAAGCTATTGTGCAGATGGCATATGATATTTCGCGCAATACCGATGAGATGGGATTTCAGGTTCTTACGTTATCTTCATTACCGTTTATTGGAAACACGCTTTCCACCATTATGGGGTGGTTTGGCAAGGATGCAAGTGCTACGGCTATAGGAGATCCGGTGCCAGGTTATTTGGGATTAGTACTAAAATACATGTTTGAAGGTTTAGGTGGTAACTTTGTCGGTTCTTTAGTCGCAATTGTTGTACTGGGGCAAACTATCTCCATAATTGCAACATATTTGAAAAGGGTATTTTATTGTTTATTGCTTGGAATTATCGGACCGTTGATAATTGCAGTAGATACTTTAAATCGAAGTCTAGGAAAAGGAACGAAAATATTAAGTAACTGGTTAAAACAATTAGCAGTAACGATATTCACGCAGAGTTTTCATGCAATATTTATGGTAATATTATTGAAATTTATGATTGAAATTGGCAACGTTAATTTAGGTTCGTCGTATTTGGAAAGCATTATTATTATAATTTTAACAACCGGCCTTATAAAATTCGAAAAGTTAATAAAACAATTATTTGGTGTTTCTGATGGTATAATGGGTGACTTAAAAGGTGGCGCAATGCAAGCGATGGCTACTATGGGTGCAATGACTAGAGCAGCCAAATCTGTTGGTGATAATGGTAAAAAATTAAAAGCTGCTAAAGGTAAAAAATCTGAACTACTTGCAACTAAAGCTAGGCTAGAAAGTAGGCAGGCAATGTATGATAAGATGGGAAGTGGTATAAATAGTTTGACTTCTTCGGCAAAGGCTTCAAATCCAGCACCAGCTACAACGCAATCTTCAGCCAACTCACTTAATGCTATTCATAAACAACAGTTATTATCAGAGGCTACAATGGCATCAGCTAATGCGGATAAATTAAAAATGCAAGCTAAAAATAAATTGGAAATGGCTAAGAGTATAGGCAATAGTCCTAATGGTGGTTCGCAATCAGATAGTGCTAAGAGAGATCAAAGAATTTCGTTGCTTAATGAAGCAGGTGAACTAAGAAGAAAAGCTATGGAACAGCAAGAAATAGCTAAAAAGAAAACTAATTTAGCAAATAGTATAAAAGTTTCAGAGCCATCATCAGGAGCTGAACATTCACAAACAGAAGTAGCGCATGGCGTTGCTCAAGGAGGGGCTGGAGCAGATGATGAGATTAAAAGTATCTTAAGAAATATTAATCAACAAATGCTTGATATTAAGAAAGCTGACAATGATGCAGAGTTGCGTAAAGTAAATGCACAACTAGGAGAAGCAGAAGCAGATATAGCATCCGCAAAATTCGCAAAGTCAACAGGAGCTTTAAATACACTTGTTGGTTTAGGAATTGGTTTAGGTGCAGATAATTTGGCTGCGGGAGCAACTGTAACAACTCTGTTAGACCATACGGCTGAAAAGATTGGTCGAAGAGGAGCTGATGAAGCAAGATCTAGAATGTATGATGAAGATGGACAATCAAATCCAGAGATTTTAAGGAAAAAGCCAGTAACTAAGAAAGTAGTACAAGATGTATTAGTTGATGTAGTTACTCAGAAGACTCTTCGTGAAACGGTTAATGTAATTAGAGGAAAAAGTACTACAAATAGTTCAAAAAGTAGTTCGCCGGATATATCTGAGTACAAGTACAAAAAAGATAGAAACAATAGAGGCCATAGTGTAATAAGTGAAAATGTAGATAATCTATAAGGTGGTAGTGTTATGATAAAAAAAATACAAAGTTATTTAAATATCGTTTTAATTCTCTTTGCTATAGTCGGAATTATATATTTTGTAATTAATGTAATAATTGGAATGTTTAAAGAAGAAAAGATAATTACAAAAGAAAATCTAGATGAGTATATTACCCAAGATAAATTAGTTACGTCATACGGTTTATTTAACGCATTAGAAGAGTGTACTTCTAATTTGTTAAGCACATATATGAAGGAAGAATATTCAGAAATATATAAAATTGTAGGAGAGAAAACAAAGAAAGCATATTCCAAAGATGAAATAATAACAATTCTGACTAAATATGCAAAAGATATTTTGAATGTTCAAGATATTATGTCCGGAAATAGAATTTGGTTAGATAAAGCGTATCGAATAGACGATAGATATATTGCTGAAATAAAATCTAATTATTCAGAAGAAGCATTATACTTAATTTTTAACTTAGATACACATAGTTTAACTTACACTATAGATTTGATTGTTTAGGAGGTGCTAAATGCAAGGAGAAAGAGAAAGACAGCTAGTTTTGTTACTTGTGACAGGTATAGTAGTGGTAGTAATTGTAGCAGTACTGCTAATAATAGGCGTTTGGAGTAAGAAAGCAGAACTAACAGCTGAGCAAAAAGAATATAAATTAGGAAGAATAAACTTAGAAAAAAATACAAATGCAGATTTAGCAGAGCTGTATGTAAAAGGATATTTTTCTGAAATAGAACAAATGCTGTTAGAAGAAGACTACGATAGGTTTTATAGTTATTTAGGAGAAGATTATATAGAGTATAGTGGAATGACAAGAGAAAGTGTGGAAAAATACTTAATAGATAAAAAGATAATAGGAGAGATGCTAGAATTAAAGGCTTATGAGTGTGTAAATGTAGAAGGGTATAGCAATGTGTATGTTCTAAACATTAAGTTGAAAGATGGAGTATATGATATTGGTGTAGTCGTAAGAGAGATATCTCCGAATAATTATACACTTTCATTTGAAGAATATATAAAATCAGAAACATTAAATTACAATTCGACGATGAATAGTGTTAATTTATCAATAGGAAAAGCTGTGTATTTTTCCAATTATGTTGAATACGACGTTACTGTAAAAAATGTACATGACGATACGATCAGATTAAACACAAAAAATATGCCAGAAGATATATATTTGAAATTAACAGATGGCACATTAATAACACCATATAACGTTTTAATGGGTGGTAGTGAAGTTGTGTTAGAAAGAGATAGAATAAAAGAATACAAGATAAGATATAATGTGGAAAACGGAAATATTCCTCAAATAGAATCTTTTGTTATAAAAGACATATATTATGACGGAAAAGATATAGTGGGGGATGCTGAGTTCGTCTTTTGAGTAAATATTAAAATGTGTAAGGGAGGTGACTTTTGTGGATACATCTGATTTTGAACAAGATGAGGTGCAGGATAATGGTGATGATGGTAGTAGTATAAGTGATGATATAGATGATATAAAAGAAAGTGCAAAAAATGTAAAAGAAAAATTTAAAGGCGGGACTAACAACGACCCTAAACCAACTGATGATGCAAAGAACTTTAATGAGAACTTGCGTAATAGGAATATGGCTAGAAGTAATGGCGCTGGTGAGGCTGGAAAAAACGTTGCTCAAGGCGCCGGTAAAGAAGCTGGTAAAGAGGCTGGTAAGGAAGTTGGCAAGCAAGCGGGAAAAGAAGCAGGTAAAGAAGCTGGAAAAGAAATTGCAAAAGAAGCTGGTAAAGAAGCAGGAAAACAAGCCGCCAAAGAAGGCGCGAAGACAGCAACAAAAGCAATACCTTATGTAGGACAAGTTATAGCAATATTAGATTTAGCGGTTAAGTTGAAAAAACTTCAAAACAAGCTAGATAAAAAAGCAGAGGAAAATGGCTTTAATTTAAAAGCAATTAGACGTTTGTTGGTTGCGTCACCTGTGCTTGGAATATTTGTTATAGTTGGTTTAATTTTAGTTGTAATTATGCTTTTGTCACAGACATCAACACTTGAAAAAACAGATGCATTAAAAAAAGCGTTAGAATGTGCTGAGACCGGTGGTTGTAATGATTTCATGAATACAAAAGTAAATATAACTGGAGCAGCTTATCCTGTGGGAACAGAACTAATAAGTACTGTCCTTACTTTTGCAGGAGATCTTGTGGATAGTGCCACTAAAAGACAAGCAGAAGAAGATCGAACGGGACTTTGGGGATTTATCGATTCTGCACAAGATAGATTAGAGGCCAAAAAACTTATATATTTTACAGATTTACAAATAGCGAGGTTCGTAATACAATATTTGATGTTTGAAAACAAGTATTATGGGCATACAGGTACTATTTCGGATATAATAAGTGACTTATCAGTTGACCTGAAAAGCAGTGACGACGATAACGAAAAAAACTTTATAGAGTATATGTTTGATTTGTTGCTAAAATGTAAAATAATAGGAGATATATATGAAGCGGTTAGCTTATTTAATTGGTTGAAGTTAGAAAAAGTTGCATTTAATAAAATTAAGTGGCAAATTATATATACTGGCACAACTGGTACAGGAGTTGGATTGTTTGATGATTTGGCAAATAATTTTTGTGATGCTACTAGTGTAGTAGTGGATAAAATTAAGTTCAAAAAATCTGCAAAGTTTGATGAAATTTGTCGTGATGATAAAGAGAGTAAAGCTGTGACTTTTAAGGTAGTAGGTAATATTAGTTTAACTACATCTTTGTTATTAGTCCCGACCTCTGTATTTGAAATTGATGATGCAATTCTTAATGCAGCAGGTCAAGCCCTCAAACCGTTAGATATATTTGGTATAAGCGATAAAATGTCACAAATTCCGTTTTTTGATAAAATACAAAAAGGTATGTTGCCAAATGAAGAAACATTAGTTAATGCAGTATATGAATATCTTCCTACTTGGGCTGAAATTTATTCTGTTTATGTTAATAGTGGCGATTTAAAAATGGCAAACGAAGTATATAATTATTATGTAAAAAACTTTGATGAAGGTGGAGATTTTGAAATAGAAGTATCATTGTATGCTTTAAGAAATTATACTGTTACTATAACAACAAAGCTAGGAGCACCTGATACAGTGTACGAAATACGCGATACTAATGATAATCTAATAAAATACCAAAACGACAATGGAGAAGACGCTTATGCTACTAATTTAAGTGAAACGCAGATGAAAGAGTTTGTTTCTGCTAATGAGGAAGATGATCCTTGTACCAAAGAGGACAGTAATGATTGTAAAGACGCTGTGAAGGAATATGCGTGTCCAACGAACGAGGATGCTTCGAAAATGTGTACTTGTACGGATGAACAGTTGGACAACAAAATTAATGGCTGTACAAGGGGAAAACTCTCTGTATGGGGAAAAATAAAGAATTTTGCTAAAGGTCTCGAGAAGGTATTAAGAAAAGGCTGGGCAGCTGTAAAAGGAGTTTTAGGTACAGGCTGGTATTATGTTAGTAATATTACTAATAATTTTATTTCCAAAAACTTCCCGTTAACTGCTGCTTCGAAAAGAGTTTGGGCCATTTCGGTTACTAAGGGGACGACATTTGATGGTAGATACGAATGGGCATATACGACAGATGTAACAAAAACAGTAGAAAAAGGTATAAAAGGTACTGTAGAGGAAACATATGTAGCAAGTTCAGATAATCTAGACATCAATGGTGGCGTAGAAAACACCACTGAAAAAGAAGGTACAAAGCTTATATCAAAAACAACAATAGCTAAAACAGATGAATTTAAAGTACTGCAAATAACGAAGATACTAGATATAGAAAAAGAAATTAGAACATATAACGAAAGTTTGAAGATGGTGTCATCACATTATAGCGACTATACATTGAAGAAACAAAAAGTTGATGAAAATGGTAATGCTTATGAAGAAGAAGTAACTTATGATAATAGAGCTGCGTATGTAATAGAATTAATTAATAAAGATGGAAGGTATCAATATAATTCAGATGACTATGCGGCAGCATATGAATCAGTGAGAGCATATAAAGGAGAATCATATTTGTATTCAGGTCAATATACTGATTATTCTCTTTTAGCCGACGGTGCTTTTGGTTGGCCACTTGCAACAATTCAATCTCCTTTGGTGCTTAGTTGTTATGGAACGAGAAACTGTGTTAAAGGTTGTTCTGGTTCTGAAGTGCATTTCGGTGATGATTTGCCTGCTGTAGAGGGTACTAAAATATTAGCGGCCAGTTCAGGAGAAGTAATATATAATGAATATAACCCTAGCGGATATGGATATTATATAGTTATAAAACATAGTAATGGTTGGTATTCATTATATGGGCATATGGTAAGACAAAGTACTTTAGGAGTAGGAACAAAAGTTAACGCTGGACAGGTTATAGGGTATGTTGGTACGACAGGTAATAGTGAAGGTAATCACTTGCACTTTGAACTGAGGTATGCTACTACTGGCGGTTTTTGGAGAGCAGAAATGAAAGAGCCGTTATTATACATAGCCAAATCAACAATACCTGAAAATTTAGTAATATCAGGTGGAAATTGTCCAGATATTTCTAAAGTTGGTGCTAATGTAAATGTAAATATACACTAAGTGTTATTTGTGTCAAGATGGTAAGCTGTCATGCTGTCATGCTGTCATTTGGGACGTTTCTATTTGACACCGCAAAAGGAAGAGGCGTGGTCCTCTTCCTTTCCTATTTTATTTATTGTTAAAAAATAAAAAGAGTGTCAAATAGAAACGTCCCAAATGACAGCATGACAGCATGACAGTATGACAGTATGACAGCATGACAGTATGACAGCATGACAGTATGACACCTTGTCAATCTAATACTAGATGACATACTACTCTTTAATTTTAAATCTTGCTTTTGTTTTTTTATAAACTCATTGCGCCTTACTTTCATGGCTTGACGTTTTTCATCAATACTACATTTAAGAGTAGGGAAAGCATGTACAAGACGGCTAAACAAACCACGTTTTTCAAGTAATCTTTCTTTAACTCGTTTTGTAATTTCTATAGTGCTATCTTTTTTTACTTCAAGAGCTAAGTTTTTAATAGAAGAAATTATATTAAATGATACTATGTTATCTGTAATAAAGATTACTGCTAAAATAGCGGATAATGTGTATTTAACACTTGGTGGAATTGCTACAATCATTGTCCAAAACTTTGGTGTTAAAAAGCACAACATACCCATCCCTATGAGGCCAAAAAATGCGGTGTTTTCCAAGCAAATTCTACCATTTAAATTAAACTTTTTATTTGAATAGTCCCACCATCTAGCTTTAAATAGTTTTTCCATAATGTAGCTTGTTATATATTCAAGCACTGAGGCGATAACTGCAGAAAGTATAAAGACTACTATATAGTCTGAGGTATACTTTTGAAGAAGTAGTGAAATTGCAATGCCTCCTGTACCGTATATTGGACAATATGGTCCTATTAAAAATCCTCTGTTTACAAAACGCTTACTGTCAATGCTTACAAACGTCACTTCTATAACCCAACCAATGCAAGAATATATTAAAAACAACAAAAATAAATCTATCACATAATTTAACATTTCCATGTTTTTCACCTTCGTTTTATTGTAAATTATTTTGAAAACAATTATAATATACTTGAAAGGAAGTTTCAATAAGGTGATTTTATGGAAAGATTAAAAAAATCTACACAAGCTAATGTCCTAGTGTCCATTGCGTTTATACTTTTAGGTCTTATGCTAGCATTTAAGCCAGACGTAACATTTAGCTTAATAGTTAATATAATTGGGGGAATAATTATACTATTTGGGGTAGTAAAAATATTTAACTACTTAAAACTAAAAAAAGACTTCAATATGTTTGAATATGACCTTTTCTTTGGGATTTTTGGAATAATACTTGGAATAGTAGTTATTGTGTTTGGAAGAGAAGTAGCAAGTCTTTTCAGAGTTATAGTTGGAATTTGGATAATATATAACGCGATACTTAAAATGCAAGTTTCACTTTACCTAAAAAGAGGTATGGCGCATGTTTGGTCATATACAATGATTGGGGCGTGTCTTATGTTTGTATGTGGTTTATTCATTACGTTTAAATCAAACGCAATCATTAGCACAGTTGGTATTGTTGTTATTATTTACGCGGTAATGGATTTAATAGAAAATTTAATCACTTTAAAAAACTTTAAGAACATATATATTCAAAAGTAACTAGTTATAAATAAGGACAAATGTGTAGAGTAAAATTTATTTGTAATATGTACTAGAATAAACCAGTATTCGCGTGATATAATAATTATATGAATAGGGGAAAAAAGATGAAAATATATATTATACTTACCTACACAGGTACAGCGCTTTCTAAAATAATAAAACTTAGAACAAAAGATGAATTTTCTCACGTGTCTATAGCGCTAGATCCAAATTTAAAACAGATGTATAGCTTCGGCAGACTTAACCCATATAACCCGTTTATAGGAGGCTTTGTTCATGAGTATATAGACAAGGGAACATTTAAACGCTTTAAAAAGACGAGAGCTAAGATAATTGAGCTTGAGATAAGTGAAAAGAAATATGCTAGATTGAAAAAGATAATAAAAAAAATTGAATTAAACAAGTCAAAATATAAGTTTAATGTGTTAGGTATGTTTGCGGTTGGTTTAAATATAAAACTTAAATTTAAAAATTCATTTTATTGTGCTGAGTTTGTTAAATATGTAATAGATAGTGCAAATATAAATATTGACTTGCCAGAGTTAATTAAGCCGGAAAGCTTTAAAGAAATACAAGGAAAAGAAGTGTATAGAGGACTTTTAAGAGAATATACATCAATATATAATAATGTACCAAATGGGCATACTTAAGTTCCATTTGGTATATTACGTATATATCAAGGGAAAATTATATTTGTTTAAGTGATTGAATAAATATATTGATTAAATATATTGATTAAATATAAGAGGCTTTAATAAATTTACTTGTTATAATTTTTAAAATAGTTGTTGGGAGACATTCTACCATCAAGAAAATAAGATAA
Source organism: uncultured Clostridium sp. (assembly GCA_964481385.1). Classification (GTDB taxonomy): domain Bacteria; phylum Bacillota; class Clostridia; order TANB77; family CAG-465; genus UMGS1649. The sequence goes on from CAYZTN010000029.1 coordinate 14,455, forward strand.
ATAAATTGTTTTGTTCACTAATTTAAATACGACTAAAAACTTTTTTAGAATAACAAATTTTCTGTAAACTTCTGTTTTACCTCGAAGTTTTATTGTAGATGTAGCATAGGGAAATATTTTTATGAATTGAACCATGTTGTATAAACTTTTTTCGATTTTTGAAGCAAAGCTTGGAGAATATACTGTGTATTTGTCAATTTGGTATTTAAACATATCTTTAAAAGCCTGAGTAAATAATACGTTATAGCTCTTCACCGAAAAACTCCATATGTATCTCTCTCATAGCTTGTTCAAATTCTATTACTCTTCCATTTGCAATATCGTCCTCAGCTTGCTCTAACCCACGTTCTAAAGCTTCCATATCAATGTTTGCCATAAACTTTGCATCTTCTTCGGGTGTTAAATAAAAGTCACTAAGTTTATTAGCTAAAGCTTGCTTTTTAATATATCTTGTATTGTTCATTTTTATCACTCCTAGAATTCATTATACAAGCGTATAGTAGTTTTGTCAATACAGTTATTTTAACGTTATTACTACAATTTATTGAATGTAAATTAAAATAAGAGCTGTAATAAATTTACTTGTTATAATTTTTAAAATAGTTGTTGGGAGACATTCTACCATCAAGAAAATAAGATAAATAAATTGTTTTGTTCACTAATTTAAATACGACTAAAAACTTTTTTAGAATAACAAATTTTCTGTAAACTTCTGTTTTACCTCGAAGTTTTATTGTAGATGTAGCATAGGGAAATATTTTTATGAATTGAACCATGTTATATAAACTTTTTTCGATTTTTGAAGCGAAGCTAGGACTAAAGACTTTGTAGTGGTTCAGTGTGTTTTCTAGCATTTGGGTGAAAGAAGGCAAAAATATAATGTTATAGTTCTTCACCAAAAACCTCCATATGAATTTTTTTCATAGCTTGTTCAAATTCAATACCTTCTCCGTTTGCTATTTCTTTTTCAGCTTGCTCTAATCCACGTTCTAAAGCTTCCATATCAATGTTTGCCATAAATTTTGCATCTTCTTCAGGTGTTAAATAAAATTCATTAAATTTATTAGCTAAAGCTTGTTTTTTAATATATCTTGTATTGTTCATTTTTATCACTCCTAGAATTCATTATACAAGCGTATAGTAATTTTGTCAATACAGTTATTTTAACGTTATTGCCAGGACAAAAGAATGAAAAAAATTAAAAAAAGCGTAGAAACATTGAAGTATAAGA
>CAYZTN010000030.1:0-14116 GCA_964481385.1 uncultured Clostridium sp.
TTTGGCTGTAATTTAGTGCTACTTTTTCAGCAATCCCGAAACGTCCCAAATGACACTGTTTACATTTATACTAAATTTCTAATTGTTTCTGATAAACTCTTTTGAAGTGCTGTTTTTATAGTTGGTTCCACATCTTTTACCGCACTATCTATTATATCCGCAAGTGCTAGCAAATTTTCCTTATCTTGTGCAAGCAAATTATCTTTTCCAGCATACCTTGTAGATACTACACTTATGAAATTATACATATCGTAATTGGACAATATTTTTAGTTTATCATACAATACTGTCATTTCATATTTTTCAAATATAGAGACATTCGAAAACTCATTTATAACTAATCTATAAAATTCATCCACATTATTTACTAATGCATTAAACAAATCTGCTACTCTATTTCTTAATACTTGGTCATATACTTTATGTTTTATATCATTACATTCATTCGCAAACTCCTTAAGCTTTTCGTCTTTAACCTCTGCAATATCCATATCAGGAGTGTCTACTTTTATATTCAAATCATTTGTTAAAGCCACTTTATATCCAAGTAAAAACCTATCCTTTATCTCGTCTACATAGTAACGTACAACTCCAATTTCACACAAATGTTTATATACAGAAAATAACTTTAAAAAATCTTTAGTACTTACATTGCCTTCTTTTACCTCGAATAATACCTTATCTACTAAAATACTAAAATCCAAGTCAGACAACTTCCAATACGTTCCATTCAAAAGTTTTACATATTCGTCTTCTTTTACTTTTTCTTTTGGAAACATAGCTTCCTTCATATTATCATGAAAAACTTTCTCATTAAACACTCTCGTTCTTACATATATTTCAATAAATTTAAAAAACTTGTAATCTGATTTGTAATTTAAAAAGTATCTCGTATCAAATTCTTTTATATAATAGCTCGTTTCATCATTTACTAAATTCGAAGTATATAATATTGACTGATATTCTTCATTATTGTTTATGTTGCTGAAACTCTGCTTAACGTTTCCACCTACTTTAATTTCAAAAGCAATTGCAATTGTAAACATTAAAAGTGTTTTCATAAGTTCACTGCTCACATCTGGATACTTATACACTGTCATATTATATATCTTTTCAAAATCATTTAACGCATGTTTTAAAACTCTTAAATTCTTAGTATTTGTTTTATTAAATACATTAATAATAGTAGCTATTTCTTTTTTCAAGAACTTAGATAATTCCGTGTTATACTCATATCTCACAAGCATCCCATTTAATATATACGAATACTCAGGAGTATATTCAAAACATTCACCAATTAGTTTTTCCTTAATTCTTTCGTAAGCATTTGTTCTATCAAAAATGCTCCTTATTTTATCATCAAGTATAGTTGCTATAGGCTTGTCCGTTTCTTCCCTCACTTTTGCAAGTTCGCCTTGTTCAGATAAAAGCATTGTAGCAACTAATGTTTTCATTTCTATATTGTTGTTTTTAAACTTTATTGCAAGCTCTTTTTCATTACATATAAGGATTGTTTTAATGCCATCATGCTCTACAAAATTGTTTATATATCCTAATATATCTACTATGTCTATGTTTGCTCTTTCGAGGTCATCAAAACACAATACTTTGTCTGATGTAGAAAATATTTTAGAATAATCTTGCTGTGAAGACGATGGTTGAATCGCACCATAAAGATTTGCAATATCTACACCAGTTTTAACATACTCTGGCAAATAATTTCCTTCTGAACCGTCAGTAAACTTTTTAAGTGCTTTTGACATAAGCGGATTTGTTTCCAAAAAAATTTTTTTACTAATTTCTTCCAAACTATTTATTCCATAAAGAGAAATATATATCGTTTTATATAACTGTCCTTCTTTATTTCTAATTGCTTCTATTCTTTGACGCAATTTGTTATTCCAAAAGTGTGTTTTACCACTACCCCATTCTCCATTTATCATGACAGCATAATCCGTATATGGTCTTCTTATGTATTCTTCAATACTATCTATTAATTCTTTCATATATATCACCTATTTCAGTGATATTATATACCACAGAGCATGATTTGACAAGTATACAAAAACAAAAAATAAAACAGTGGACATTTGACATGCATGATATAATGTTGATGTACAAAAAATTTGTCAAAAAATAATTTTTAAGGAGATACGTGTATATGAATATAATTCCCATAAAATGGTCTTTCAATTTTCATCCACTAATGCATATCTTGCAAATTACAGGTTCATGCGATGTTGCAAATTGTGAAAACATATTGTTTAATCACATTGTATTTTTGATGGAAAAAGCTAACGCGTGTTTTAACGCCATATGTATTTCTGATGAACCGCCACAACTTTCAACTTCATGTATTTCTATATCTTGTAAATTACAATTTAAATGTAAAGAAGATGCCGAAGGTTTTTTAAAATACGTTAAAAATTCTCATCCTTCAACGTAAGTTTATTAAGACAATATCTCTGTTGCCTACTCGTTGCCGAAAACTTTACTCCACCCAGACTATTTAGGATTTTTTTGAACAAACAGTGTCATTTGAAAACGTCCCAAATGACACTGTTTACATTATAAAAATTCTTAATTATTTTTGCTATTGATATTTTGCAACTCAAACCTATATTGTTGTTTAACTTTTGGATACTTTTTATGGTCTACTTCAGATAAAAACATATCTTTTGGTCTGATGTATAGTTTGTTTTCTCCGTAAAGTGCTCTATACACAACATATTCTTCTTTAGTTTCGCTGTGAATTGCCGTGTCTTCTACTAAATAATAATCGCCTTTAAAATGCTTATACACGCCATTTATCTTTAACTCTTGCATAACACAAAGACCTCACTCTAATACACACACAGTATTTGCTAAACGTGTTTTTTTCACATCTATTACTCTTTGATTGCTAGAACCTTTCCATTTTAGTGTTGGATCGTGCAGTTCATCTTTATACTGCCCATCAACCAAAACATCAAGATACTCTATAACCTCTTTATCTTTTAAATATTCTTCAAATATAAATCCAGTCCACGCCCATATAGTTTTATTTGGAAATCTTTTTTTAAACTCCCTTGCTAGACGCGTAGTTCCTTCAATATTTTTAGGATGCATAGGCTCGCCTCCTAATATAGACAAGCCTACTATATAATCATGCTCACACAAGTCTAACACTTTGGCTATTGTTTCGTCTGTAAACTCTACTCCTCCATTAAAGTCGTGTGTTTCAGGGTTAAAACAATTTTTACAGTTAAATATACATCCTTGAAAAAATATTGATACTCTAACTCCAGGCCCATTTGAAATATCCATTTTTCTAATTTTGTTGTATCTCATAACCTATTCTACTTTCTATGCATCTTTATTATCTATGTGCATTACTCTTTCTTTAATCTCTTGTGTTCTTCCTTTATTCCAGAAGTTTGTTCCAATGTAACCACAAGTTCTTCTTGCTACATTTAGTTTATCATGGTCACGGTTACCACACTCTGGGCAATACCATTCAAGATTTTCGTCTATCATAATCTCGCCTGTATATCCGCAACACTGACAATAATCTGATTTTGTATTCATTTCTGCATACATTATATTATCATAAATAAAACGAATAACCTCTAGTACTACATCTAAGTTTCCGGTCAAGTTTGGTGTCTCTATATAGCTTATTGCACCACCTGGGCTTAATCTTTGAAACTCACTTTCAAGTTTTAGTTTTGTAAATGCGTCTATTTCTTCAAATACTGGTACGTGATATGAATTTGTTATATAATCTCTATCTGTTATACCTTTAATCTTACCAAAACGCTCTCTTAAGCATTTAGCAAATTTGTATGTAGTAGATTCTATTGGTGTACCGTATACGCTATAGTCTATATCTTCTACTTCTTTCCACTCTTTACATTTATCGTTCATTTTTTGCATAACTTGCAAGGCAAATTCTTTACCTTTTCCGTTATCTGTATGTGAATGCCCTGTCATAAACTTAACACACTCATATAGTCCTGCATATCCTAAAGATATTGTTGAATAACCATGATGAAGTAATTCATGTATGCTCTCACCTTTTTTAAGACGTGCAAGTGCTCCATGTTGCCAAAGTATTGGTGCCACGTCCGAAGTTGCCTTACTAAGTCTTTTGTGTCTTATTTGAAGTGCTGTATGGCAAAGTTCAAGTCTTTCTTCAAATATCTTCCAGAACAAATCAAAATCTTTGTCTGCAGATAAAGCTACATCAACAAGGTTGATTGTAACAACGCCTTGATTAAATCTTCCATAATACTTAGGTTTTCCATTTTCATCAACATAAGGTGTTAAGAATGATCTACAACCCATACATGGATAACACTGTCCATCTCCATTTTTGTCTTTCTTTAACTCTTTCATTATTTTTTCTGAAATATAGTCGGGAACCATTCTTTTTGCAGTACATTCAGCAGCTAAACGTGTTAAGTAATAATACTTACTATTCTCGTGAATGTTATCTTCTTCTAACACATACAAAAGTTTTGGAAAAGCAGGTGTAATATACACGCCTTTTTCATTTTTCATTCCTTGAATACGTTGACGCAACACTTCCTCAATTACCATAGCAAGCTCTTCTTTGTATTCAACAGTTTCTCCTAAATACATACATACACTTAAAAATGGCGCTTGACCATTTGTTGTAGTCATTGAGTTTATTTGATATTGGAATGTTTGAACTCCATCTGTAATCTCTTTTCTCAAATCTTCTTTAGCAAATCTTTCGCATTGTTCAAGGGACATACCTCTTGATTCATATCTTTTTAGGTAATAGTTGTAACTTGCTCTTACAAATGGAACAAGGTGCGTTAATGTAATGGTTGCTCCGCCATATTGACTAGATGATACTGCTGTAATTAACTGAGTTGCAATAGTCATTGCAGTTAAAAATCTATGTGGTTTTTCTATCATTACTCCGTTTATATTAGTTCCGTTTTGCAACATATCTTCAAGGTTTATAAGATCACAGTTGTGAAGTGCATTTTGTGCAAAATAGTCTGCGTCATGAAAGTGTATTACGCCTTCGTCATGAGCTTTTACAACGTTTTCTGGAAGCAAAAATCTACGAGTTATATCTGTACTAGTAATTCCTGCTAAATAGTCTCTTTGTGTTGTTACAACTTTAGCATTTTTATTTGAGTTTTCTGTGTTCCAGTACTCATTTTCTCCGTCAATTAACTCTTTTATAGAAAGATCAGTTGTGTTACTTCTTCTTACAAGCTCTCTTGTGTATCTGTAAGTTATATACTCCTTAGCTAAAGCATATTTACCAAGACTCATTAAACGCATTTCAATGATATCTTGAATATCTTCAACTAATATTCTCTTTTTCTTTAATCCTTCAATATATTTAATGATATTTTTGATTTGAATATCTGACACTCTGTCCTCTTCAGCAACCTCTGCATTAGCTTTCTCAATTGCAATTTGAATCTTTTCTGGACAGTAATCTACCATGTGTCCATCCCTTTTTATAACTTTCATATATATTCCTCCCCTTTGGACAAGATAACTATACCATATACTGAAAAAGTTTATTGTTGCACTTGCAACAAATTGTGAAAAATGATATTATATTTCTGTGACAAAATTATGGCAAGTTTGAGGTGAGAAAATGCACGATATTTTTTATAACATAGGCCCTAAAGAGCAAGAGTCTCTAAAGAAAATGCTAGAAGCAAGCAGTATAAAATTAAAGAAAAATACCGAACTTAGTAAAATTCTCTACAAAAATATTCTAGGTATTGTTTTAACAGGCACAGCACAAATTATTAAAATAGACTATGACGGTAACAAAAATATATTAGAAGATTTAACTTCCAATATGATTTTTGGTTCTTCCATTTCCTCTTTAGACAGTGAAGATATATCTCTTATTGCTAAGGAAGACTCTACTTTGCTTATCTTTGACTATGACCGTATTTTAAACTATACAAGCATTAACTCAAAAAGCTATGTGCAGTTTTTAAAAAATATTTTAGATATTACAAATGACGTAATTGCAAAAAAAAATATACGTACAGAAATACTTACTAAAAAAACTATACGTACTAGACTTCTAGCATACTTTGAAACATATGCAAAAGGCGGTAAAGTTATACTAAATCATTCATACACAGAACTTGCAGACTTTCTTGCGGTAGACAGATGCGCTATGACAAGGGAGCTTAAAAACTTAAAAGAAGAAGGATTTATAGAAGCAAAAGGTAGAAATATAACTATAAAGATGTGTTAAAACTCCCACAAAGTATACCTGTGAGAGTTTTTATTATTTAATTTTCTCATACACGGGCTTTAATATATTATCATATCTTAACCTCAGTATTTTCTTATAGAACTCCTTACGAATATTTGTTATATATGGAGTCCTATCTATAATGTCATCAATTACTTCAAAATCAATTTTCGGCACTACTCTTTTTACTGCTTCATTACAATCAACATTTATCATTGATGTTATATATTCAAAATAATTTATTTTTTTATCATTTACTTTAATTGAAGACGTCGGAAATATTCTAACTCTTGAATACATTTCCTCATCACTTTTAATAACCTCATTTATTCTGTCATCACTTAACTGAGGATATAAGCAAGAAGCACAATCATAAAGCGGTGCTATTTCTATTTTTTCTTTTTCTTCATTTACTAAAAAACCCCAATTTCCATTATGTCTATCGAAATTTCCAACTAAAGCATCGGCTATAAACATATCCCAAAAAAATTCTTTTAGCTTTTGACTATCATACACATCTTGTGATTTAATTGCTTCCAAAATCTCTACTAGCTCAGTTCCATAACCATTCTTTGAAGTTTCTATTTGACTGTTTTTTAATTCAGCAAACTGTTTTAACACTACACCTGTATTAGTAAAATCTTTGCACGCCACAACAATCTTTTTATGCCCGTTTATTTCGTACTCACCAAGCAACGTTTCTTGTACCAAAAAACCAAGGCTTTGCATTATGTGGCATACTACATATTCGGATATGCAACTATTTGTGTACAGCAGCTCCTTTCCTTCTGTATTAACAGACGGAAATTTTAGCATATAATTTGCCCCATTATATACTACACACATTTTACCACCATTTTTTCCGCCATAATACTTATACTTGTTTATTTCACACTTTGTAAAATCTATCATCTATTCTCCTTTCTTACACTCACTATAAAACCTAACATATCTTTTATACAAATAATCACACTGTTCCTCTGTAATTTGGCCGTTCACCCAAGCAGTATTTATAGAGCCCTGCATTTCGTTTACTAGGCAATCTATATAATTTACGTTTTCTTTTACTCCTTTCTTTAGTGCCTCTATATCTCGCTCTAAATACTTAGGTAAATTTTTTTCCAATTCCAAATTTTCAATACACATCATAAGTTTTATCTCCCCAAAATTCAATTACACTTTAATTATACAATAACTGTCAAGACATAAAATATGAGGGAGTTTTTTCTCCCTCAGCACACAAAGTCGCTATACAAGTTTTCTTTTTAAACCTGACTCTCTAGACTTTTCATTTGTATTATCTATCATATAATTTATAACCGCTTCACGTCCAACAAATATAAGCAAATTCTTCGCTCTGGTCATGGCAGTATAAAGCAGGTTTCTATTAAACAGTTTCTCATAACAAATATATAACGGAATTATTACCGTATTAAACTCACTACCTTGAGACTTATGCACAGTAATAGCATAAGCATGCTCTAGTTCGTCAAGCTCGTCAAAATCATATTTAGCACGTCTTCTATCATCAAACTCAACTGTTAAATACTTCTCTGCTGTATTTATCCTAGTTATTTTTCCCATATCACCGTTATATATTCCGTTACCTTGAACTCCTTCCAAATCATAGTTTCTATCATAGTTATTTACTATCTGCATTACTTTATCGTTTTCATAGAAAACTCTATCTCCGCTTTTTCTATGCACCATATCATCACTTGGATTCAATTTTATTTTTTGCAGTACTTTATTTAACTCAAACGTACCTATAGCAGATTTTTTTATAGGGGTAAGGACTTGAATGTCTCCTAAAAATCCTTCGTCATACTTTGCACGTAACCTATAATCTACCAAGCTCTCTATTTCCTTTACAGTGCTTTCTACGGAATCTGTTGATATAAAATACATATCTGTATCTGCTTTTTTAAATGAAACATGTTCTCCTGCTTTAATAGCATGAGCAGACATAATTATATCTGATTTTGCACTTTGCCTATAAATCTCGGTTAAAAATATAGTATGAGCAACACCAGACTCAATTATATCTCTTAGAACATTTCCTGGTCCTACAGATGGTAACTGGTCTGCGTCTCCCACTATTATGAGTTTGGCATTTGCTTTAAGGCCTTTTATTAAATTATTCATAAGCAGAACATCTATCATTGAAGCCTCGTCTACAATTACTACATCTGCGTCTATAACTTCTATCGGGAAATCTACCTGTGAATCAAAATCTCCGTCTTCTACTTTAGTTATTTCAAGTAATCTATGTATTGTTTTAGCATTTTCACCTGTTGTCTCTGTTATACGTTTAGCAGCTCTACCAGTAGGTGCAGCTAAAACGTAAGACAAATTTTTTCTCTTTAAAATATCTATTATACACTTAATAATTGTAGTTTTTCCTGTACCTGGCCCTCCAGTTATAACAGATAGGTTATTGTTTATGCACATTTTAACAGCTTCTTCTTGAGTTTTAGATAATACAATACTAAGCGATTCAGATACTTCTTCCAAATCTTTTTCAACTTTAAACCTACTAGCCGGTTTTGCAGTCAGCTCTTTCAAATGCTCAGCAATATTTTTCTCTGCTTGATACATGCTTTTCCTATACACATACTCTCTATCTAGTGCATTTTCTATTACAATTTTATTCTTTAATACTAGTGCCTTATATGCATTCTCAATTTCAGATTCTCCAACTTCCAGCATACGCACCGCATATTCAGTTAACAAGTCTTTTTTTACACAAGTATTTCCTTCTTTTATAAAATAACTTAAAAGATAGATTATACCACCTTTAATCCTTGATTCAGAGTTTTTATCTATGTTTAAATTACTTGCTAATTTATCTACTGTCTTAAAATCTAATGACACAACAAAGTCCATAAGCGAATAAGGATTTTCCTTAATTATGTTTATTGCATTCATTCCCAGAGCGTCATATATCTTCATCGCCATTTTAAGTCCTATATTATTTTTGGCTAAGAAACTAGTAAGACTCCATCTTTCCCACTCATTATTTATGTATTCACTTAACAGCTCAGCACGTTCTTCATTCATTCCTTTTACATCCAGTAACAAATCTGGTTTATACCTAATAACCTCTAAAGCGTCATCGCCAAACTTTTTAATAATACGTTCAGCTGTCTTTTGCCCTACACCTTTTACATCACTTTCTGCAATATATGTGATAAGAGAGGCCGCGTCTGACGGCAATTCTTTTTCTAATTTAGTAAAACCAAATTGTTCACCATATGTTTTGTGATAAGTAAATTCACCTTCAATACTTATAGTGTCGCCTACTTCTACTCCTGTACCATCTCCTACAGCAGTTATATAGTCGTCCTCAGTCTTAAGTAAAAACACGGTATAACCATTTTTTTCATTATGATATATTATATTTGAAACTTTTCCACTTAACTGCAAATTCATCTTCCTTTCTGTGATAGCGTAACTTAACGGCAGTTGGCATCATTTAGTGTCATAGTGTCATAGTGTCATAGTGTCATTTGGGACGTTTCTATTTGACACTAACCATAATAATTCATGTATATATGATTTATACTTGACAGTGTCAAATAGAAACGTCCCAAATGACACCAAATGACACTATGACACGCGACACCATGACATGTTAAAAGTAATTACGATAAGTATTCTCGCCCGTTTCAATTGCTTTATTTATAATATCTAATCTTAGTGCTAATCTATCATTTTTAATTCTGCTTAACAGATTTATTTTATATTTAGGATATTTCAAACACAATCTGTAAAACTTAATCAATTCTTCTAGTATATCTAGCTGCGTATCTTCTAATATTGGTAACGTAGCATTACTATTTGGCACTTTACGGTAAGTAAAAAACGATTCTTTAAAATACGTATAATCTTTTGCTTTGCACATTGCTTCTAAAGTAAATATCATATCTTCATAACGTTTGCATTCAGGAAAAGGTATCTCTTCAATCAGCTCTTTTTTAAAGCATTTAGTTGGACAGCCAAGCATACTCGTCTTTTCAATTTTATTTTCTATTGTTTCTTCTTTTTCAATCATTTCTTCAATCTTACCAAAATTATCTTTAGTAAAGTTTAAGAAAATAATGTCTTCGCCTTTAATATGATTAGCAAGCTTTTCTAGCACTTCGTTATTTGTTAAATAATCGTCGCTATCTAAAAAAACAATATACTCACCCGTTGCAAGTTTCATTCCTGCATTTCTTGCTCCTCCTGCTTGCAACCTATCGGTAGTTATGAATTTAACATCGGGATATTTTTTGATTTTTTCCAAACTATTATCTGTTGACCCATCATCAATAACAATAACTTCATAACTTTTATATGTTTGTCCAAATACACTATTTAAACACTCTTCTATGTATGGTGCTTTGTTATAATTTGGAACTATTATACTAAATTTTATTTTTTTATTCATATTAGCATTCCTCCATATTTAAACAATTATCAAAGAAATCCTCAAAAGATTTGAGAGTTTTTCCTCCGTCAAATTCAACAATGCTCACCAAGTTTTCTTGTGATAACCCTTTAAATAACTCTCTATGATTATATAAATAAATTAAACATTCTTTTAACTTTCTTTTTACATTGTTATCGTCTTTGCCATCGTTTCTACTACCTATATTAAATCTTTGCTGTTTATTACCAAATATTTCTGGCACAATACCAACGTCTGTAGATATAACTGGCACGCCAGAATGCATGGCTTCTAATACCGGACGCGGAGTTCCTTCATGAACAGATACACATATACAAACGTCTATATCGCTATAATATCCTGGCATTTCTTCAGCTGCACGCCACTCCACATTTCTATCAGCATAGCACTCAATAAACTTATATCCTTCTTCAATCAATTCGCAAATAACGGGCTTTAAAACTGAGTGAAATCCCTTGAGGTCAATACCGTTATCTCCACTATGCATGCTATTTCCAACCCAGCCAATAACAATAGGGCGATTACCAATGTTATCTAACTCAAACCTTTCTAAATTCATCGGAACGTACTTCGTTTCATCGCAAATATCATGAACCATAGCACTAGGGGCGTTATACTCTTTAATGGCAGTATATATATTAAAAAGCTTTTTTGTCGCTGTATAATACCTTTTTGTATATATATTAAAAATTGGCGCATGCTCTTTTATTCCCGCTACATCTATATCCATATAATCATATACTGCAGTTGAACATTTATTTCTAACCATTTTAATGTAATCTTGAAAAGAATATCCGCTATTTCTAACTTTTTCCTTAAAAACGCTATTTCCTATTAATAACAACATTCTACGATTTAAAAAATGAATCAAATCGCAATATTTATTGTTTTCTATCAGCTCAAATAAATAGTCTGCTTCTTTTCTTCTATCAAAATAAACTATCCTGATGTTGTATTTATAACTTAAATCTTTTTTTAATTTCTGAGCAATATTATCAAAAGCCCAATTTGGAATGTCTGCGACAATACATATATTTGGCTTCATAAAATTCATTCCTTTCTTGCTTTAATGTAAGTACCTCATAATTTATCTTTAAATAGTATTAATGTTATTATAGTTATTTAAAACTACTTCAGTTTTCCCTGAATTTTTAATTTTTGCCTTTCTTCTAAAAAGTTAAAGTACAACTCAGTGCTATATCGCATTAAATATATACACAATTTTTGGTAATCATTTAATAACACAAAAAAATCTTTTCCATTTGATGCGGTATATTCTAATATAATTGTAATAAATTTAAAAACATATTTTTCAACTTCTTTAAACTCTTTTTTAGATATAACATACTTTATACTAAGTGCTAAAGAAGATTCTAAAAAAGCATACATGTTATAACTGTTAAGTTCAGGATATTTTGAGCTTATCAACTCATATCTGTCATATATCGCTTTACCAAAATCTTTCAAATTATTTTCGGTTATAGTTGCAGTTATACTAGAACTTCTTTTTAAATAAAAATAGCAATTCCTATTTATATATGTAATTTTGTTAATTGTGCTTAATACGTTAAAACTAAAAACAATATCTTCATAATTGATTCCTACTTGAAAGTTACAAACTACGCTCTTTTTGAATAATTTATTCCAAACGAAATTCTTAAATGTCTTTTGGCACAAAAACTCTTTCATAATTTCTATTCCTTCATATTCAACAACTTCGTTTTGACACAACCCAGAATCAACACTAGAATCAATGATTATGCTATCGTCTGTTCGCACTACTTTATACGCACCACAAGCAATATCTGCATTAGTTCTTTTTAACGTATTATATAACATTTCGCAATAATCTTCGGTTATATAATCATCGCTGTCTATAAAAGCAATATAATCTCCTGTACTAACCTCAATTCCTAGATTCCTAGTAGTAGACAGCCCCGCATTTTCCTTATGAACAACTTTTATTTTTTCGCTTTTTAGAGCATATTCATCACAAATGTCTCCCGAGATATCCTTTGAACCGTCATCAATTAAAATGATTTCTATATTTTTATATGTTTGATTTAAGATACTGTCTAAGCACTTTCTCAAATAATTTTCCACGTTATATACAGGTACTACAATACTTATCTTTTCCATAATTTTCCCCTTATCTAATACTTCAACCCCACTTATAATACCACACTTAGGTAAAAAAGGCAATCTGAAAATCTAATTTTAAGTTTTGAGCGAGTTTCACATAAGGCACCAAAGCCAATGAGAGTATATTCTCATTGGCATATCACACTTGTTTTTTTATTACATTATATTTTTCTTTTAAGCTTTCTCTAAAATCCACCTTTTTAACTTTATTCTCGTATTCAGCTACCCACTCCGTGTAAAGTTCAGCACCTTCAAGCACATCAAGTAAGTAGTATTCTTTTACTTCGAGATCTCTTTCGTTGTATTCCTTCAAAAAATATTTTATGCCTACTTGCGGTTCATACAAGTCAATATATATATTTAATATGCATCTAACAAAAGAATTTAAGCGTTCTTTATTTTCATAGCTGTTGTTTTTAATATAATTTCCTTTCAAAATTTCCACTTTTTCTTCCAGTAATTTTATTGCGAGCTTTCTAGTATCCGGTGTGTGTAAAAAGGAACTAAACACATCAAATAAACTATCGTGAAATATTGTTGGGTCATACTTTACATTTAAACACTCAACACAAATCTTTAAATTTTCTATAGTTACTCCATTTATTAAAACTCTTCCCATAATGCAAGCTAAGAAATCTACTTGAGATACTTGAATAGCGCCAAACGTATTCCAACTAGGGAATATTAAATAATGAGTTCCGTAGCTTAATACACTAAACAAATCTTTTAATAACATTGTTGCCTTTTTTCCATCTTCAGTTTCAGGCAAAAATCTATTCAGTTGCTTATAGAAGGCTCTAACTCTAAACCTCCATTTGCTTCTCTCTGTCTTTGGAATTACTCTATTTGGTGAAGCATACAAATCAGACATCGCGCACTCACAAAAATAATCTATTTGTTTTTCTAGTACGTCTATTGGCAAATTTGAATTTCGAACTTCTTTTTCTACATTTTTGTTTATATCACTAATATACTCATCAATATTGCGTTCTTCTTTTTTGGCTTTAGGTATAATCTTATACAGCTCAACTATAATCTTATCTTTATCTTTTTCGTCATACTTTTTCAAAATTTCTCTTAATTCATTTACTTTCATGGAATACACCTCAAAAAAAACATTTATTTCACATCAATTTTTCGTCACCTTTTGAGGTTACGCAAAAACAAACAAGTAACGAAAGTATTGATATTGTTGGAGCGAACCACATACAAGTTTCGAACTATGTCCTCTTTCTGAAATTATTATATATAATTTTTTATTAATTTTCAAT
>CAYZTN010000031.1:0-13497 GCA_964481385.1 uncultured Clostridium sp.
TAAGGGTTGATTTCTACTTTTTTTATATTATTTTTTAGACTTTTTCAGCAGTCCCAAAACGTCCCAAATGACACTATTACTTACTAGTTAAATTCATTTATTATATTTTCAATTTTTTCCATATTGTTAGTTACCATGGACACAAATGCATCTACCAAATTTCCGTCTAGTTGGGTATTCTTTACTCTAATCAGTTCTTTTAATGCGGATTTAATATCTGCACGTTCTCTGTATACTCTTTTTGAAGTGATTGCATCAAATGTATCGCATACAGCAAGTAGTCTTGCAAAATACGGAATGTTTTCTCCAGCAAGTTTATCTGGATAACCGTTACCATCAATTCTTTCATGGTGATGGCGAATTATAGGGAGACAATCTTTAAATGTTTCAGATGTAGACAAGATGTTTTCACCAATTACAGGGTGAAGTTTTATAGCTGTATATTCTTCATCTGTTAATTTCCCTGGTTTTAATAGCACAGAATCGCTTATGCCAATTTTCCCTATATCATGGAAGTTTGCAGCTAATTCTATAAGGTTCACCTCTTCCAAGCTTAATTTAAGCTCTTTAGCAAACATATATGAATAGCTTGAAACTCTTACAGAATGTTCTCCGGTATATTTATCTCTTGCTCCAATCATATTACGAACAGCTGTAGCAAACTCTATACCGAAATGATCAATTTGGTTTGTCATTTGCTTAATGCTTTCAATTTGTTTGGCATATTTGAATCCGCTTTCTATAAGCAAAATGAGATCATCAAAATCAGAGCCTTTTTCGAAGAATGCTTGTATATCAAGTGATCGCATTATATCTATTGATGGCGCTAATTCTTTGTGCGATGACATCAAAATTATATATAATTCTTTATTGAATTCGCGTACTTTTCTTATAATGTCGTCACCTTTTACAGTTGGTAAAATATAATTTATTACCAAAACATTATATTTGTTGTTTTTTTCGCTTAATTTTTGTAGTGCTTCGAGCGGTTCTGTATATGCAGTTAAGTTAATATTGTACTTTTTTAACACTAGTGACATAGCGTTCATTAGACTTATGTCGTCGTCTATTATAATTACGTTGTTCATACTGTCTGTCAAGTTACTCACCTCATTACAAGTAATAGTATAACAAAAAAACAAATAATATACAAGAGCATATTTATCTTGATTAAGTCATATTGTATAAATCTTTTGGAGATATATTTCGTCTACCGTCAATAATATTGCTGATAAAAATATAGTTTTGAATTATTGTAAAAATGATTAAGCATCTTTTATGAACTATTTTTTCCTAAAAAGAAAGGAATCTGAAATGTAATAAATAGGGTATGAGAATGGGAATGTACTTAGAGAAAAAGATTTGGAAAGAAGAAGTTTAGAAATTTTTGATGCGTACGATTCTTCATAGTGTTCTTTACATAACTTATAGATAACATTTAATTCTTCAAAAGCCGAATGAAGCATTTTAACGGTATATTGTTTCACACATTCTTCCATTGACATCCATCTTTCGGGATGATTTAAACTTCTCATTGCATATTTTATTCTTTCAAGAATAAGTTCGTTTTGCTTTTCAGATAAAAATTCGACTGGCTCTGCAACTTTAAGAGAGTCTATATCTTTTTCAGTGACATGTGTGTCTGGCCAGTTTTTAAATGTTGAATTGATCATAAATACCACCTCGCACTTGGTATAACATTGTTCTTGTTGTTCTGTCAAGATTAGTTTATTTTAAAAGTTCCTAAAGTTATAGTGAAGTCATTCGGAAATACAGTTATAGATTCTATGGTTATTTTACCAGTAAGCAAAAGTAGTATAACTAATATTTTGTTTATATCTAGGTTTTCACATATATTTGAAAAATCATTATTTGAGTTATTGGAATTTGGAAGGTTGAAATTAGACAGAATATTTTCCATAGTTTTACCCCCTATTAAAATATACTATAATACTTGCCTTTTTATGTTTAAAGTAGTATAATTACGCCATGAGTGAACAAGAAAATATAAATAAAAAAGTAAAAGAAAACGGTAAGAAAATATTTTTTGTATTAGTAATTTTAATTGTTTCTGCGGTTATATTAGTTTTTTTATTAAAAATGTTATTTGTAAATAGCAAGATAAATGAGGGAAGATTTAGGGTAAGTGACGTCATACTTACAAGTGGAGCTGAGTTTATAGACAAAAGCAAAGAGACTGGTGTGTGGGCTTATGACGTATGGCAAAATAACACGCTAGCCTTGCTTATAAACACAAGCGGTGCAGATATTTCTAGAGCATATATAACTAATGTGCAAGCTTTTAATAGTGGTGTAGAGGTAAGCCAAAAAGGGACAGATATTTCAATTGTTTCAGGTAGCGCTTCTGAACTAGAATTAGCCACAGATGTATCTGGCGATGGTGACGTTTTGTACGAAATAGATATAACCAATAAAGCCGTATTAAATAATTTTGAAATACCTTCAGATATAACTGAGATAAAACATGACGCAACTATTTTTGCTTTAGCCGGATTAAAAACAGACGATATGAAATTTAGCGTATCATTTGTGCTAAACATAGAAGAAAAAAACGGTAGAGAAAACACTATGAATGTAAGTATAGACTTGCCATGTGGGAACATTGTTGAAAGCGGAGTAACAGTTACAAGGCAGAATTTAGAAAATTTTGTGTTTAAAATGAAATAAAAATGCGACTAGACTTGAAATATTAAAATAAATAATATATAATAATTGTAGTCGCTTAGGCAATAGAAAATATGCGAACCTTGTCAGGTCCGGAAGGAAGCAGCAATAAACATGTTTTCTATGTGCTAAAAGCGATTTTTTTGGAGGATATATATGTCACATATAGCGTTATATAGAAAATACAGACCAATAACTTTTTCAGACATGGTGGGTCAAGAACATGTAACACGTGTCCTAAAAAATCAAATAACAACGGGAAAGATTTTCCATGCGTATATATTTAGTGGTACAAAAGGTACTGGAAAGACATCTGCAGCAAAAATATTTGCAAGAGCAATTAACTGTGAAAACCCTCAAGATGGCGAGCCTTGTAATGAATGCGAAGCATGTAAGAGTATACTTTCAGGCTACAGCACAGATGTTGTAGAAATGGACGCTGCGTCTAACAACTCAGTTGAAAATATACGTTCAATTAGGCAAGAAGTAATGTATGTTTCAACTCAAGTTAAATACAAAGTATATATTATAGACGAGGCACATATGTTGTCTACTAGTGCATTTAATGCATTACTTAAAACTTTGGAAGAACCACCAGAGCATGTTGTGTTTATACTTGCAACAACAGAAGAACATAAAATACTTCCAACAATACTTTCTAGATGTATAAGGTTTGAATTTAAAAAATTGACGAACGACGAGATTGTTTCAAGATTAAAACAGGTACTTAGTGAATATAATGTAAAATATGAAGAAAATGCTTTGAAGCTTATAGCTAGTCTTGCTGATGGAGCAATGCGTGACGCATTAAGCATACTAGAAAGATGTATTAATAGCGATAACAATACACTAACAGAAAGTTTTGTAAGAGAAATAGTGGGAATTGTTCAAATAGAGCTTATACAAGAGTTGCTAGCAGGAGTGCTAGAATATGACGTGCAGAAAACAAAAGACGCAGTAGTGCGACTTTTGGATAAAGGCAAAGACTTAAGATATTGTTTAAGTCAGTTAATAATTCAAACAATGAATTTAGTTATGTATAAATCTGGAGACACTACTACTAATCTTTGTGATATGTTAAAAGATGGGTCTCAAGATATACCAATGTTAAGACTAAATATTATATTAAAAAGGTTAGCAAAACTTGATGATGATTTAAGACAAACGACTAACCCTACAGTTATATTTGAAGCATGTATGTTAGAGCTTGCAACAGATATTAAATTAAATGAAAAACAAGATGTTATAGATTTAATAAAGGCGTTGGAAGTAAAGATAGATAGCACAGATAGAAAAACAGTTATTGTAGAAAAAGAAGTAATAAAAGAGCAAGTTCCAAGTGCAAACAGTGAGGTGCGAGAAGAAAAAAGCGTAGCAGAAGCACCAAAGGCTGAACCTATTGCTAAAATGTTTAAACTATTACCAAAAGTAATAGACAAAGCAGCGGAGGCAGACCTTCCAATGCTGTATTCAGCACTATCTGGAATAAAGGCATTTCAAAAAGGTGAGTGCATAAACTTTGTTACAGATAACAGTTTTTCATATGATGTATTAAAAAAAGAAGAATTAAGACAGGAGCTTACAGACATAGTAAATGAAGTTTCCGGAAAAGATTTCGAAATAACAATTGACTTAAACAAGGCTGAAGAAAAAAACGAAGCAGCAGCGTTTGAGAAGATGTTTATAGGTACAGATGTACCGTTTACCAAAATAGATTAGGAGGCGTTATATATGGGTAAATTTGGAGGATTCCCTGGAGGAATGGGAAATATGCAAAATTTAATGAGGCAAGCACAAAAAATGCAAGCGGATTTACAAAAAAAACAAGAGGAAGCAGCAAACACTGAATTTGAGGTATCTGCTGGTGGTGGAGCAGTTACTGTTAAAGCAACTGGAGCTAAAGAAATAAAAGAAATTATAATTAAAAAAGAAGTTGTAGATCCAGAAGATGTAGAAATGTTACAAGATTTAATTCTTACAGCAGTAAATGAAGCATTAAGAAAAGCTGACGACATGATGAATGAAGGTTTATCTGGACTTAATATACCAGGTTTAATGTAGGAAGTAGCTTATGTTTCCGGAATCAGTAAACAACTTGGTAGCTGAATTTGAGAAGCTACCAGGTATTGGACATAAAACAGCAGTACGTTTAGCTTTCTATATATTAGAGTCAGACGAGACTGTAGCTAAAAAATTTGCGAATGTTTTAGTTGAAGCAAAACAAAAAGTTAAATTTTGTGAGAAATGTTTTAATCTGTCTGAAGGTAATGTTTGTAACATATGCTCAAATACTAAAAGAGACAATTCCGTTATTTGCGTGGTAGAAAACGTAAAAGATGTTGTGGCAATGGAAAAAACACACGAATACAAGGGGTTATATCACGTGTTGCATGGCAATATTTCGCCAATGAACAATATATCTGCGGAAGATATAAAAATAAAAGAGCTAATAACACGTTTAACAGACGATAGTATAAAAGAGGTAATTATAGCGACAAACCCTACAATAGAGGGAGAAACAACTGCAATGTATATTGCCAGAACCATAAAAACGATACCAGGTGTTAAAGTAACAAGAATTGCACATGGCATACCTGTTGGTGGTGACCTTGAATATACAGATGAAATAACATTAATAAAAGCAATGGAAAATAGAAGGGATATGTAAATATATGAATAATTTAGATAATTTTATTTCAAAAAGAGTTACATACCCTCTTTTTGTATATAATAGCTATACTGTTACAGAAAGAGAGGATAGTATATTTGTAGAATATAATTTTGAGATAGAAGGTTTAAGTGAATTCCACCCTACATGGACATTTCCTAAGCCGGAAAACTTTACTGTTGAAAAAATAGGAAAAGAATTGCTAGATAATTTGTTTTTTAATTTGGGAATGGTAGAGCTTGTGAGTTATTGGAAGTTAACGTGTTCACCAAAAGTAGTAATAAAATGTGGTACGCTAGATAATGAGCAAATAGCTTGGTGGAAAAAGCTATATTTTAACGGTTTAGGCGAATTTTTGTACACTAATGGCATATATGATTATCTTAAGACTGAAGCTATACCATTTATGGAGATAGAGTGTAGTATAAACGGTAAAAGTAAGGTATATAAAAGTCTTGCTCAGCTTACTGGTAATGTTATACCAATAGGTGGTGGAAAAGACTCTGTTGTAACACTTGAGTTGTTAAAGTCATATAAAGCTGAAAACACTTGCTATATAGTAAATCCTAGAGGAGCGTCTGCTACAACTGCATGTATTGCAGGATATGACACGCAATATACACCGCACAGAACTTTAGATAAAAATATGCTTGAGTTAAATTCTCAAGGCTTTTTAAATGGCCACACGCCATTTTCAGCTATTCTTGCATTTTCGTCATATATAGTGGCAATAATTTTAGGTAAAAAATATATTGTACTATCTAATGAAGCAAGTGCTAATGAACCAAATGTAGAGGGAACAAATATAAATCACCAGTACTCTAAATCAATAGAGTTTGAGAATGACTTTAGAGAGTACTATTCAAAATATTTATGTGAAAATGGGCCAGAATATTTTAGCTTGCTTAGACCTTGGAGTGAGTGGCAAATTGTAAAGGAGTTTGTAAAGCATGAAAAGTATTTTAAAGATTTCAAAAGCTGTAATGTGGGCTCTAAACAAGATATTTGGTGTGAAAATTGTCCAAAGTGTTTATATGTATATATAATGTTATGTGGACATTTGGATAAAGCTAAGATTAAAAGCATATTTAAAACAGATATGTTAGATAATGCAAACCTAAAAGATATATTTGAAGGGTTAATTAAACCAAATAAAGATAAGCCGTTTGAGTGTGTTGGTACAAAAGAAGAGATAAATTTAAGTTTAAATACATATTTAAGAAAGCCTGAAAACGAGAAAATTCCGGCGTTACTTGAAGGGTATGAACTTATGGAAGATGAAAAGTATAACAAGTTATATAATGAATATAACAATATGTTTAATGAAAATAACAATGTTCCAAAAGGATATGTAAATTTTCTAAAAGAGGTATAAATGTTAAAAGAGAAGATAAATGAATATCTTTCAAACAAGTCAATATTAATATTAGGGTTTGGAAGAGAAGGAAAAAGCACGTTAAATTATATAATGACAAGTGGAGTTATAACTAAGCGTCTTGCTATTGCAGATAAGAGCGAAGATATCGAAAAACTAGATGGTATAGAATATTTTTTAGGCGATAGTTATTTAGAAGCATTACAAGAGTTTGATATAATAATTAAAGCACCAGGAATTAGCTTAAAAGATGTGGACATGAGTTTAATTCAAGGCGAAATAACTTCACAAACAGACTTGTTTTTAACATATGGTGGAAGTAAGGTAATAGGTATAACTGGAACTAAAGGAAAAAGTACAACTACCACTTTTATATACCAAATGTTAAAAGAAGAAGGTTTGACTGTGGAATTAGTGGGAAACATAGGTGTTCCTGCACTAGATTATGTGGATAAATACGACGAAACAAAGTATTTTGTTTATGAGTTATCATCACACCAATTAGAGTTAGTACACGCTTCGCCAAAAATTGCAGTGTTTTTAAATTTGTATGAAGAACATTTAGATTATTATTCGTCATTTTTAGCATATGCGAATGCAAAAAGAAATATTTTTAAGTATCAAAGTAGTGAAGACTATTTGGTATATAATAAAGATATGGAAAGTAAACTGCTGTCTGGTGTAGAAGTAAAGTCTAAAAAAATTTCTGTGAGCCAGGAACAAACAGAAAGAACTCCTCTTAACAACGAGTATGTGAGTGTTTTGTACGATGCTGAAAAAATACATGTTTTAGGAATACATAATCTATACAACTTAACGGTTGCTGCAACTGTTGCAAAGCTTGTAGGAGTGAGTGATAAAAGCATTGTGAATGCAATAGAAAAAATGCAACCATTACCACACAGGTTGCAAACTATAGGCGAGTTTAATGGTGTAAAATATATTGATGACTCTATTTCCACAATACCAGAAGCAACAATTAGCGCTATTCAAAGTATTAATGGTGTAGATACTGTGCTAATTGGTGGAATGGATAGAGGAATAAATTATGATAATTTAGTTCAGTATTTAACTACTACTAAAACTAAAAATATAATTTTGATGTATGATAGTGGTAAAAGAGTATATGAAGCATTAAGGTCAAAGCATACTAAAAATAACATAATTTATGCTGAGGACCTTGAAAGAGCGGTAGAACTTGCAGTTACTTTAACTAAAAAAGGTAAAAACTGCTTGCTTTCGCCTGCTGCAGCAAGTTATGGTTTTTTTAAGAACTTTGAAGAACGAGGAGATAAATTTAAAGAATTTATAAAAAAATATAGTGACAGTTAAATGACAGTAAAATTACAGTTTTTTTACAAAATCACTTGCTAATTGTAATTTTTATGATAAAATAATCCTGGAGTAAAAAAGAGGTGTCAATGTATGGATAAAAAAATTCTTATTGTTGATGATGAAAAGCCTATCGTCGATGTGTTAAAGTTCAATCTTGAGAAAGATGGTTATGTGACGGTCGAGGCATATGATGGCGAACAGGCTGTAGAAATGGCACTTGAAACGAAACCAGATTTAATAATCTTGGATGTAATGTTGCCTAAAATGGACGGCTTTACGGTATGTAAGAAAATAAGGCAAAAACTTACTTGCCCTATTATTATGCTTACAGCCAAAGATGAAATTGTGGATAAAATAATTGGTTTAGAGCTTGGCGCAGATGATTACATGACAAAGCCTTTTAGCATGAGAGAGTTAGCAGCTCGTGTAAAGGCAAATTTGAGAAAACACTCAATAGATGAAGAAACGACAAACAAAGAAGAGAAGGGTGAGGATACTAATACAATTAAGATTAAAGATTTAGTTTTAGATTTAGATAAGTACGTAGTAATTAAAAAGAATAGAATAATAGATTTAACCATGAAAGAGTTTGATGTTGTCAAACTTCTGGCTTCAAATCCAGGACAAGTATTTACAAGAGAACAAATATTAAAAAATGTTTGGGGTTATGATTATTATGGCGATGTAAGGTCTGTTGATGTGACGATACGTAGAGTTAGAGAAAAAATTGAAGATAATACGTCAGAGCCAAAATATATAATTACAAAAAGAGGAATAGGATATTATGTTTAAGTCATTAAAAACTAGCATTAAGGTTATGGTGACCGTACTAGTAGTAGCCTCATATATAACTGCAGAATGTGTTGTGTCATATACTATGACAGGGAAAGTTAGTTTAGAGTTTAACACACCAAATCTAATATCGATTGGTGTGTTAGTTGTTATTTCATTAATCATTTCTACAGAATTGGGAAGCAATATAGTTTTTCCGTTAAAAAAAACGGAAAAATCAATGAAACACTTAGCTGAGGGAAAAAATGTAGATACTAAAAATTTAAAAGGAATTACTAATTATAAAGAGATAGCAGATTTGGTTACTGTTTATGACTCTATGGTAGATGTCGTATCTAAGCAAAATTTTGACCTTAATAGTCAAGAGAGCAAGACACAAATAATACTAGAAAGAATGGATGATGGAGTTATTGCTTTTTCGCTTCAAAGAAAAGTTATTCATATGAATACTGCGGCTAAGAATTTTATTGGCCTTACAGATCAAGATGATACATATGATAAAGTGTGTAGAAAGCTTGGAATTAAGATTGATTTTGATAAAGTAATATATATTTCAGATTACAAAAATATAGAAGAAAAAGTTACACGTGCAGACAATGTTCTAAATGTGGTACTTGTGCCATTTCATGATAGGCTTATTCCAATGGGCGTTATTATGATAGTTAAAAACATTACTGAAAATGAGAAATTAAATAACATGAGAAAAGAATTTGTTGCAAATGTTTCACATGAGCTAAAAACGCCACTTTGCTCTATAAAAGGGTATTCTGAAACAATTATGGATAGAGAGCTAAGTAAAGAAGAAATAACAAAATTTGCTACGGTTATAAATGCAGAGGCAAACAGAATGGATAGAATTGTGGCCGATCTTCTTCAGCTTTCTCGTTTTGATTACAACAAAAATGTTATGAATAAAACTAAATTTAATCTAGACGATTTAGCAAAGCAAGTTGTTGAAAACATGCAGTATGTAGCACTTGAAAAAGGTCATACATTAAACTGTACTGTTAATATGATACCACCTGCTGTTTTTGCGGATAAAGATAGTATTCAGCAGGTAATTATAAACATATTAAGCAATAGTATAAAATATACACCAAACGGTGGAAAAGTTGATGTATACGTTGGAGCTGCTGGTGGAAAAGCTTACATGAAATTTGTAGATAATGGTATAGGAATACCAGAAAAAGACTTAAAACGTATATTTGAAAGATTCTATAGAGTAGATAAAGCCCGTTCAAGGCAAATGGGAGGAACTGGACTGGGACTTTCTATTGTAAAAGAAATAGTTGAGTCGCATGACGGAACTATAGATATAAAGAGTGAGCAAGGTGTGGGAACTGAAGTAATAGTTACAATTCCTACAATAAAATAGGAGAGAATATGAAATACATAGATGTACATGCACATTATGATGATGAAAAGTTTGTTGAAGATTTAGAAGAAGAATTAAAACTTGTAAAAGCTGTTGGTGTAGATTATATAATAAATGCGGGAAGTAGCGTTGAAAACTCTAAAAAGGCACTAGAAATTGCAAAATCACATGAGTATATTTTTTCTACAATCGGAATACATCCAGAATACGTAAATGAGTTAAATAGAGTAGAAGAACTTGAAAAAATATATAATTCATGCAAGGAAAAAATAGTTGCTGTAGGTGAGATTGGTCTAGATTATCATTATGTTGGAATAGATAAAACAAAACAGCATGAGCTATTTGTAGCACAGCTAAAGCTTGCAAAAAAGCTAAATTTACCAGTACAAATTCACTCACGCGACGCTGTAGAAGATATGCTAGAAATTATGAAGCGCGAGGATATTTTGCCTGAAAAGATTATGTTTCATTGTTTTGAGTTAAACGAAGAACTTACTAAAATAATAATTGAAAGAGGTTACTCTGTATCTTTAGGTGGAAATATAACATATAAAAGACGTGAAAGCGCAATAGAACAAATAAGGCAAATTCCGCTAAGTCAGATAATGTTAGAAACGGATTCGCCATATTTAGCACCGCAAGCAGTTAGAGGAACCCGTAATAGTTCTAAAAATTTACATTATGTGGCTGAAAAAATAGCTGAAATTAAAGGCGTTTCAACAGAAGCAGCAGCAAGTACAACATATATGAACGCAGTTAAATTTTATAACCTACCAGTATAGTGGTAGGTTATATTACTTGAGAAACAATTAAATGTGTCATTTGTTGTCATTTGGGACGTTTTGGGACTGCTGAAAAAGTGAATTTATGGTAAACTTAAAATCTAAAAACCATTGATTTAAATGTTTAATATTTTTAAAATATCGACTTTTTCAGTGCTCCCGGACGTTTTCAAATGACACTATTTACTTTTTAGGAACATATAGCTTGCAACAACATATTCCTTCGGATACAAATTTATCGCATGGACAAAGTGTAGTGTCGTCCGATTTTATTTGGCATGGGCAATGCCCCTCTTTTATATAAATCCCTTTAATTATTTTATTTACATAGTCTTTATCTGGGTTTAACATATATCCTTTCATTGTGCGCCTCCTAAACATCTAATAATATATTATCATATGTGTCAAATATTTAAATTCGTAAATTATTTGGTTAGTGTTGCAAAATGAAGCTATTCTGTCATATAATAATGCTAGTAGAATAAATGATAAGGAGATGCAATTTATGAAGAGTGTATGTGTAAAAGACATTTTAAATGAATGTGGCGGAAAATTGATTTTTGGAGATTTAAATGCAGTTTGTGAAAGCTTTTCTAAAGATACTAGAACAATAGAAAAAGGTGATATATATTTAGGAATAAAGGGCGAAAAGTTTAATGGAAGCGATTTTTATCTTGACGCATTAGAAAAAGGCGCAAAAGGCTGTATATTGCAAGATATTGTAATAAATGAACAAGATGTAGATGAGTATAAAGATAGATTTATAATTATTGTAGAAGATGTTGTTAAAACTCTTCAAAGACTGGCACAGTATAAAAGAGCACTATACAATATTCCTGTAATCGGAATAACTGGTAGTGTAGGGAAAACGAGCACTAAAGATATGATAGCAAGTGTTTTAGGAACAAAATATACTGTTTTAAAGACTGAAGGAAATTATAACAATGAAATAGGATTGCCACTTACCATATTAAAATTAAAAGAAGAAAACGCATTAGTGCTGGAAATGGGAATGAGCGCAAAAGGCGAAATGAGTTTGCTTACAAGTATTGCACATCCAACAACAGCGGTAATAACAATAATAGGCAGTTCACACATAGGCGAATTGGGTTCTAGGGAGAATATTTTAAAGGCAAAATTAGAAATGCTGGAAGGATTAAAGGAAGGTAGTGCAGTAATAATAAACAATGATAATGATTTGTTAAATAAGTGGAATAGTGAATGTAAAGATGAGTTTAAACATATTACCTATGGAATAGAAAATGCTAGTCAGTATAATGCTAAAAAGATAACACTTTTTGAAGATAGCAGTAGTTTTGAAATAGAATATCAAGGGAAAAGCTATTTAGTAAAAGTGCCGGTTGGCGGAAAACATTTTGTGTATAATAGCTTGGCCACCATTGCAGTAGGAATAGAATACGGTGTTCGAATGGAAGAGATAATTAGAGGTATTGAGACATTTTCGCTTACAAAAAGAAGAATGGAAACATTGAAATTTGGAGATATTACAGTTATAAACGACTCATATAATGCGAGTTATGAGTCAGTAAAAGCTGCGTTAGAGTATATTAATGCTACATGTAATGGTAGAAAAATAGCAGTATTGGGTGACGTTTTAGAATTAGGGGAATATTCGATACAAGTGCATGAAAAAATAGGCGAGGAAGTAGTTAAAAACAATATAGACGTACTTGTTACTGTAGGGGAAAAAGCCCAGAGTATAAATAGAATTGTAAAAGAAAGTGTTTGTAGTATAGAGGAGTATCATTTTGAAAATAACCAGGATGCAATTAATAAGTTAAAAGATATAATGAAAAAAGGTGATACTGTGCTTGTAAAAGCGTCTAATGGAATGCACTTTGATGATATAGTAAAAAAAATAAGCTAGGAACACTTGTAGAGTTACAAAAATAAAAAGAGACTATTTTTCTTGCTATAATTCATTTGATTTATTTTCTAAATGGCTTGAACATTTAAACTTGTTATTATATAATACATACGAGGAGTTGATATATATGAAATTAGATTTAACAGGTAAAGGCATAGACATTACCCCTGGCATACAAGAATATGCTGAAAAAAAGGTGCAAAAGTTAAACAAATTCTTTGAGGAAGATACATTAGTTCATGTAACATTTGCTGCTAAAAAAGAGCAACAAGAAGTAGATATTCGAGTTGAATATAAAGGAAAGACATATTTAGCAGAAGAAAATACACATGATGTATATGCTGGTATGGATCTTGCAATAGATAAATTGTTGGGACAAATCAGAAAGCAAAAAACAAAAATGTTAAAAGATAGAACAGATGGAATTGATGTAGAAAGAGAAGAAATAGTAGAAGAATAACTATATGGAGCAGCGAAACGCAGAAAATGTGTTTCGCTGTTTTTGGAAAAATAGGAAAACACATATAAAAAGTGGAAAAGTTACAGGACAAAAGAATGAAAAAAATTAAAAAAAGCGTAGAAACATTGAAGTATAAG
>CAYZTN010000032.1:0-13473 GCA_964481385.1 uncultured Clostridium sp.
GTGTCATTTGAAAACGTCCCCAGTGACACCCAGTGACCCAGTGACCCAGTGACCCGCTTTTAATTAAGTGAAATTATAGAATTTTATGTTTTTTGTGGAAATATAAATATATAAGTGCTAAAATATAATGGCTGAAATAAAAGAAAGGAATGAATAAATATATGCTTAAAATATTTAAGAATATGAAGAAAAAAGAAGTAATTTGTTTGTTAATAAGCATAGTGTTTATAGTGGTACAGGTATGGCTTGATTTGAAAATGCCAGACTATATGTCTAAAATCACTGAGCTTGTGCAAACAGAAGGAAGTAGCATAAAAGACATCTTAGTACAAGGTGGATATATGTTATCTTGCGCATTGTTAAGCTTTATATCTGCTGTCATAGTAGGATATTTTGCTTCAAACTTAGCGGCGTCATTTGCAAAGAATTTGCGTTCTAGAATATTTAACAAGGTGTTAGACTTTAGCATGGCAGAAA
The DNA here is from genome assembly GCA_964481385.1 of uncultured Clostridium sp. GTDB lineage: Bacteria > Bacillota > Clostridia > TANB77 > CAG-465 > UMGS1649. The sequence continues at coordinate 478 of CAYZTN010000032.1, forward strand.
TTAAAGAATTTTCTACAAGCAGTTTAATTACAAGAACAACTAATGATGTAAATCAAATCCAAATGCTATTATCTATTGGAACACAAATGTTAATTAAAGCACCAATTATGGCGGTTTGGGCTATAATTAAAATATCTGGTAAGAATTTTACGTGGAGCACTATAACTGGAGTTGCGGTACTAATTTTAGTTGCAATGATTGCTACAATAGTAGCTTTAGTATTACCTAGATTTAAAATTGTTCAAAAGTTAATAGATAACTTAAATAGGATAATTAGAGAAAACTTAACTGGTATAAGGGTAGTAAGAGCGTATAACGCTGAGGATTACCAAGAGAATAAATTTGATAAAGCAAACAGTGAACTTACAAACACTCAAATGTTTAACCAAAGAATAATGGCAGTGATCTCTCCTGTAATGAACGCTATTATGCAAGGTTTAACTCTTGCAATATATCTTACAGGTGCGTATATTATAAACGAAGCGGGAATTGCTGACAAAATAGGCATATTTAGTGATATGGTAGTATTTTCATCTTATGCAATGCAAGTATTATCTTCATTTATGATGTTAGCTTTTGTGTTTATAATATTCCCTAGAGCAAGTGTATCTGCAAAGAGAATAAATGAAGTTTTGGATACAAAGTTAAGTATAAAAAACGGAGTTAAAACTAAGGGTGTAGAAGAAGGAACAGTAGAGTTTAGAAATGTTTCATTTAAGTATCCAGATGCAGAAGAATATATGTTACACAATGTAACGTTTAAAGCACATAAAGGAGATACCGTAGCATTTATAGGGTCAACAGGTTCTGGAAAAAGCACAGTTGTAAACCTTATACCAAGGTTTTATGACGCAACTGAGGGAGAAGTATTAGTTGACGGAATAAACGTAAAAGAGTATGACCAAAAACATTTGCATGATTTAATTGGATATGTACCACAAAAAGCAGTAATGTTTGATGGCACTGTATATGAAAATATTTCTTACGGAGATAATGGACGTGAAAAGCCAGATATGAATAAGGTAAAAGAAGCAGTAAAGGTTGCACAAGGAACCGAGTTCGTTGAGAAAATGCAAGACACGTATGAAGCACATATTGCACAAGGCGGAACAAATGTATCCGGTGGTCAAAAGCAACGTCTATCTATTGCAAGAGCAATAGCAAGAAATCCTGAAATTTACATATTTGACGATACGTTTAGTGCGTTAGACTATAAAACAGATTTTAATTTAAGAAAAGCTTTAAAAGAATATACAAAAGACGCTACAAGCCTTATAGTTGCACAAAGAATAGGAACTATTAAAGAGGCAGACAAAATAATTGTATTAGACCAAGGAAATGTAGTAGGAGTTGGAACGCATAAAGAACTACTGCAAAACTGTGATGTATATAAAGAAATTGCGTTATCTCAATTAAGCGAGGAGGAACTAAAAGGATGAGTGAGTCGAGAAAAAATACAGAATTTAGAAATCGTCCTAGAGGACCTATGGGTGGAGGACGTATGAGAGGTACAGGAGAAAAAGCCAAAGATTTTAAAGGCTCAATGCTCTCTCTTATAAAATATTGTAAAAGATATATGTGGCCAATTTTAATTGCGGTAATACTTTCTTGTGCAAGTTCAGTTTTAGCTATACTTGGGCCAGATAAACTAAAAGAAATTACAAATGAAATTACTCGTGGAATAATGACTGGAATTGACACAGATAAGGTAAAAAGCATAGCTACTGTGTTAATAGTTTTCTACTCATGTAGTTTTGTGTTTAACTATCTTCAAAGCTTCATAATGACCACCGTAACTAATAAAGCGTCAAAAAGACTTAGAGGAGATATATCTTCTAAGATAAATAAACTTCCTCTTAGATATTTTGATAAACATGAAATAGGAGATACTTTGTCTCGTGTAACTAATGATGTGGATACAATAGGAGACACCTTGCATCAAGGAGTAAGTGGGCTAGTTAGTGCCATTACAATGTTTGTTGGAACTACTATTGTTATGTTTATAACAAACTGGCAGATGTCTATAACAGCAATTTTGTCAACGTTTATAGGGTTTGGCTTTATGAGCGTTATACTAAAAAGATCTCAGAAATACTTTAATAGCTTGCAACAAGAGGTAGGAAATATAAACGGACATATAGAAGAAATATATTCAGGACATAATGTAGTTAAAGTATATAATGGTGACAAAGATGCACGACAGCAGTTTGATGATATAAATAATAGGTTATATAACTGTTCTAGAAAAAGTCACTTTTTGTCTGGCCTTATGCAACCAATAATGGGATTTATAGGGAACTTTGGCTATGTTGCTGTATGTATAGTGGGAGCAGTTTTAGCAAATAAAGGAGCTATTGAGTTTGGTGAAATAATTGCCTTTACTATATATGTAAGACTGTTTACAAACCCATTATCTCAGATAGCACAGTCAGCGACTCAAATGCAGTCAGCAGCTGCTGCAAGTGAAAGAGTGTTTGAGTTTTTAGGAGAAGAAGAACTATCTGACGAAAGCGACAAAACAGAGAAACTAGACCCAGAAAGCGTAAAAGGAAACATAGAGTTTAAAAATGTGAGGTTTAGTTACGATAAAGGAAAAGAAATTATAAAAGATTTTAATTGTGTAGCTCATGCAGGGGAGAAGATAGCAATAGTTGGCCCTACTGGAGCAGGAAAGACTACAATGGTAAACTTGTTAATGAAGTTCTATGAGATAGATAGTGGGGATATTTTAATTGATGGAGTATCTACTAAAAAACTAACTCGTGAGAATATACATGACTTGTTTGTAATGGTATTACAAGATACATGGTTATTTAATGGAACTGTTAAAGAAAACATAGCATACAACAAGGAAAATGTAACAGACGAAGAAATAGTGAAAGCATGTAGTACAGTTGGTGTAGACCATTATATTAGAAGTTTGCCTAATGGATACGATACGCTTCTTGGAGATGTTGACGGAATGTCTGCAGGTCAAAAACAGTTAATAACTATTGCAAGAGCAATGATAGAAAATGCACCATTTTTAATACTGGACGAAGCAACATCTTCAGTAGATACAAGAACAGAAGAACTTGTTCAAATAGCTATGGATAAACTTACTAAAGGTCGTACTTCGTTCATAATAGCACATAGATTATCTACAATTAAAAATGCAGATTTAATACTTGTTATGAATGAAGGAAATATAATAGAACAAGGAAATCACGAAGAGCTAATTGCTAAAAATGGCTTTTATGCTGAGTTATATAATTCTCAGTTTGAAAAAATGATGGAATAAATTTAAACAAAGTAATTAAAGAAGAATAAAACAAACAAATGAATAAAAATAAAACAATAAAACAAATAAAATAGGGGTAGTAAAATAGTAGGAAAGCTATTTACTACCTCTATTCCAAAAGGTGCAAAAAAATGTCTTAAATTTGCACCAAATGTACAATTGTTTTTAAAGTGTGCATGTGGTATAAAATATGTGAAGTAATTCTATTTAAAGGCATAGGGCGGTGAGAAAATAGAAAAGATAAATGAGTGGGGAAAATAAAAAGCTAATATTCATAATACGAATATTGCAACTAATCTTTTTACTCCTTTTTATATATTCTATACTACACATATTCCGCTGGTATAAAAACAATGATGAAAATAAACAAATAATAAGCGAAGTATCAAAGAGTGTAGAAATAACTGAAAACAGTAAAGAGGAAGAACAGAAGTATAAAGTAAATTTTGAAGAATTAAAGCAAAAAAATTCTGACACAGTAGGCTGGTTAAAAGTTGAAAATACAAACATTGAATTTCCAATAGTAAAAACAACTAACAATAGTTATTACTTAACACATAACTTTGATAAAAAATACAATGTTGCAGGTTGGGCTTTTGCAGACTATAAAAATAAGATAGACGGAACAGACAAAAACATAGTTATATATGGACACAATATGCTAGACAACTCAATGTTTGGTAGTCTTAAAGATGTAATAAAAGAAAAGTGGTACAACAACGAAGAAAATTACCAAATAACATTTATTACAGAAAATGAATATCAAATATATCAAGTGATTTCAGTATATCAAATAGAAAAAGAGGACTACTACATAAAAACAGAATTTAAAAACAATGAATTTTCAGAGTTTATTGATACAATAACAAAAAGAAGTAAAAAAGATTTTGGCATAACAGTATCTAAAGAAGATACAATACTAACACTATCTACTTGTGCCAACAATAATAAATATAGAGTAGTATTACATAGTGTTAGAATAAAATAAAATAACGCTAATAAGTTTTATTAGTAAGAAAGGAGAAAAGTTTTATGAAAAATAAAACAAAAATTTTATTAACAACTTTAGTTATATTAGTAGCATTTCTAGTGCTAGGTACTACTAATGTAAATGCAGCAACTGTAACTGTAATGAATGAAACACAGTTAAAAGAAGCAGTTAGTGGTAGTGATTCTAGCATTACTGAAGTTAAATTGGGTGCTAATATCACATTGACAGAATATTTAGAGATTATACCAATTACTGATTTAACACTTGATTTAAGTGGATTTACTATTGATGGAGAAACTAATAGTAAAAGTGTTGGAATTGCATATGGTAGTAATGGCTTAACTGGCGGACGAGTTACTTCTGGTAGTTTAACTATTAAAGATTCAAGTAGTGACAATACTGGAAAAATTATTTCATATAAGACTATTGTTATTAGTAATAATAATTTAGATACTACTTCAACAAAGAATTTCAAACTTACTATTGAAGGTGGAAATTTTTCTACTTTATATGTCAGTGATGCTACTGTTTTTACCTTGAGTTCAAGTGACCGTTATATGAAAGACAAGAATATTACATTTGATTTTCAAATAAAAGATGGATATTTTTATGCAAGAGGGTCTCAAGCTATATTCTTCTATGCCGGTAGTATAAATGCTAACAATGTAACACTAAATGTTAATTATGATAAATTAACATTTAAAGGAAGTAATTCAAGACTAGTTTATTCTGATAAAACTTTTACAGTTAATGATGTAGTAAGTGCAGACTCAAATATTAAATTAAAAAATAGTATAAGGAATACAGAAGGAACATTAACAGATAGGACATTATCAGCAACTGCATATAATGCATTTAGTGGAGTATTATTGGATTATGATACCATTGAAATAACAAAAACAGAAGGTTTTGATGTAACAAATGTAACTTTAAATGAAAACTTTGGTTATACTTCACCAACATCAAAAACAATAGTAATTAAGAATAGAGGTACTAATTCTTTACAAGTAAAGAGTGTAACAGTAGATAGTGAGAATTTTGAAATTGTTGGAACAGCACAACCTACAGTAACAGCAGGTAGTTTAGATAATACATCTTTCAAAATTAAACCTAAAACTGGACTTAATGCTGGAACATATACTGGAGTAATAACAGTAAAAGATATGGCTAATAAAACATACACAGCTGACGTTACATTAACAGTAGCAAGAAAACCTTTAGGAGAAATAAGTATAAGCCAAGCAGGTTGGACTTATGGAGATACTACAATACCTGGGTATACTAAATCTGGACTAGATAGTGTACTTGATACTCAATATAAGGTAGAGTATTCTAAAAAGAATGCTAACTCTTGGAGTACAACCAAGCCAAAGACAGCAGGTACTTATACAATTAGATTGACTATAACAGATAAAAATTTAGAAGCAAAATCTGCAGAGTCTGATTTTGTAATTGCAAAAAATAATAAAGAAATCCAAATTATTGCAAACTCAGGAACTTGGACTTATGATGGAAATAGTCATAGTAATACTGGCTATACTGTAAAATATAATGGAGCAGTAGTTACAGGTGGAGTATTACCTACTGGAGATACTATTTCAGCAATAATAAGCGGGTCTGTAAAGGATGTAAAAGATACAGTTACAGGAAATAACGTAATTGACAGCTATACTATTCAAAATAGAGATAGTTATAGCAATATAACAACTACAAAAGGAACTCTTACAATAAAAAAAGTTGAAACACCAATAATTGTAACAGCTGCCTCTAAGAGTAAAGCATACGACGGTAGTGCTTTAACAAAAAATACATTTACTTACACAACTGGAGTATTAAAAGCAGGGGAAATATTAACTGCTACTGTAAGTGGTACTCAAACTTATGTTGGAACAAGTGATAACACAGTATCTAACGTAAAAGTTATGAGAGGTAATAAAGATATCACATCTAACTATACATTTGGAACACATGTTAATGGTAGATTGAGAGTAACAGCAGTAAATCAACCTTTATCAATAGCAGCTCAATATGTAACAGTTGGCGGTACATTACTTACTTCTGAACTAGAAGCAGCGCTAAGTGGTGCTAAAGGAAATGTTTCATTTGCAATAAAAACCGCTGGAGCTGGTGGAGTATATGATGAAGAGTTATATGGTGGGTTTGAAGCAGGAAATGCAGTTGCGGATGTTATAATGGTTGTAACTGCACAGGCATTTGATGTAAATGGCGATGGAACTGCTGAATATAACTTAACAAAAAAAGAAGATTTAGTTATTCATGTTGTTACTAAAGAAACTGTAACAATAAGTGGGATTACTAATAATCAAGAATTTATTTATGACGGAAATACTAAAACACCTGCAGGAACAATAACTGTAACAGGAAATAAAGTACCAGTAAGTGCACTTGAAGTAAGTTATACAGGAACAGGAAGTACAACATATAGCAGTACAACTGCTCCAAAGAATGTAGGAACATATAGTGTTACATATAAAGTTCCAAATAGTAATGCAAATTATGTAGGAAGTGCAACATTTAACTTTACAATAAAAAAAGCTAAGCTTTTAAAAGTTACTTTAATATCAACTTCATATGAATATACTGGAGAGAAAATTAGTGTGCCAGTACCTAATAATTGGATTAATGGTACTGTAATGAGTTCAGCTGGAGATTTTGAAAAAACAGATGTAGGTAATTATACTATAATAGTTGCATTAGAAGATAAGGATAATTACGAATGGAGTGATGGCTCAACTAGCGACTTAACACTTAATTGGTCTATTACAAAAGCTGACCCAGACTATGAAAAACCAACTAATTTAACAGGGATTAAAGGTCAAACATTAAATGAGATTACATTGCCTAGTGGATTTACATGGAATACTCCAAGCACACCACTTACTGTTGGAACTCATACATATAAAGCAAAATATACACCAAGTGATACTAAAAATTACAATGTTGTAAATAACATCGACATAACAGTAGTTACAAAAGATATATTTAATGTAACAACATTAGTTGTTAGTGGTAATGGAACAATTAGTACATCATACTCTAATGTAGTAGAGGGTAGTGAAAAAGAAATTACATTTACACCAGCTACTGGATTTATGATAGATAAAGTATTAGTAAACGATGTAGAAACTTCAGTTACTGGCAATAAATTAGCTCTTACAGTGAATGAAGACAAAGTTGTAAAAGTAAGCTATAAAAAGATACCATTTACAATAACAGTAGTAAGTACAGAAGGAGTAACAATAACTCCAAACGGTGTAGTTGCTGTAAATTACGGAGAAATGCGTGAATTTATAATTACAGCTAATAGTGGCTATAGATTAGTTAAAGTATTAGTAAATAATGTTGATAAAACAGAAGAAATGGTAAGCAATAAATTAACACTTAATGACATAAAATCTAATATGGAAGTTAAAGCTGTAGTTGAAGAAATAGTTTATGAAGTAATTGAAGGTGCTAATCAAGAATATACAATCACTAAAGATAATGAGGCAAAATTCAGAATAGACGCTGAATATAGCGCATTTGAAAATGGTGGAAAAGTATATGTTGATGGAGAACTTGTAAATGAAGAAAATTACACAGCAAAGAGTGGAAGTACAATAATTGTCTTAAAACAAGCTTATGCTGATACTTTAACAGTTGGACAACACACATTAAAAGTTGTGTTTAATGATGGAGGAGAGGCTACAACAAACTTTACGATTAAAAAAGTTGCGGAACAACCTACACCTGGTAATAAACCAACGGTAGATGTAGATAACAACACAAATACAGAAAACAAAGAAGAAAATAAAGGCTCAAATCCAACAACATTTGATAACATAATGATATATGTAGCAATAGCAATAATGTCGATGGTTGGCTTAGGAGCAACAGTTGTTGTTAAAAAGAAACAAGCAAAATAAACTAAAATAGAATAAATAACACATAAAGAGAGAACTACAACACTAGTTCTCTCTTTATGATGCAAAACAGTGTCATTTGAAAACGTCCGGGAGCACTGAAAAAATCGATATTTTAAAAAATTCAAACATTTAAATCAATGGTTTTTAGATTTTAAGTTTACCATAAATTCACTTTTTCAGCAGTCCCCAAAAAAACGTCCCAAATGACAAGTTCTAATACTAATTTTGCAAAAACATGATATAATGTTATTGGGTGAGTAAATTGACAAATTATATTAGAGTTTATTTGACATATTTGATATAATACATGTATATATAATAGGAGGTATGATTGTGAAATTTTTAATTCTTTACGCGAAAGTTGGAAATGGACATTTAAAGGCATCTGAGGCTATAAGGGATGAAATAAAAAACAAGTTCCCAGATTCAACTGTATTTTTTGAAGATGGTTTGGAGTACTCAGGTGCGCTTACTAATAAAATGATTATAAAAGGATACAAAAATCTTGTAAAATATATGCCCGGAGCATATGGAAAGATGTATTATAATACGGATAGCAAGGAAAAAAGCATGTTAGAAGATGCATATAAGATAATTAATAAATATCTAACTATACGTCTTAAGAAAATGTTAAGAAAGACGGCACCTGATGTAATAATATCTACACATCCATTTATTACGCGTATGTGTTCATATCTGAGGAGAAAAGGTAAGACAACTGCATCTCTCATGACTATAGTTACAGACTATGGCATTCATAATATGTGGGTAGATAATTCAGAGAATATAGACAAAATATGTGTTGCAACAAAAGAAATGAAAGAAGATTGTACAGAAGAATATGGCTTGAAAGCAGATAAAGTAGAAGTTACAGGTATCCCATGTTCGGATAAGTTTTTGAAGCCAATAGAAAAAGATAAGATATTGAGAGAGCTTGGACTTCAAGAAAAAACAACATTTTTATTCTTTGCAGGTGGTGGCTTGGGCCTAGGAGATTCAGAAGATATATTAGAGGAATTGTTAAATTCTAAAAAAGATTTTCAGCTTATTGTTGTATCAGGCAAAAACGAAAAACAAAAACTGAGATTTGAAAAGATGGTAAAGGATACAGATAAAAAAGTTGTAATACTTGGCTATACAGATAGAGTGCCGGAGCTTATGAACATAGCTACTGCAGTAATAACAAAGCCCGGTGGACTTACTTCAACAGAATGTTTAGTTATGCGTAAGCCAATGATCATTATAAACCCAATACCTGGACAAGAAGAACAAAATGCTGTATACTTTTCAAACAATGGAACAGCATTAATAGTAAACGAGGCAACAAAGTTATCGCATATAATAGAGATAGTGGTAAGTAAACCAAAAAGAATTGAACAGATGAAAGAGATGTGCAATGAGCTAAGAAAGCCTAATGCTGCATCACAAATTGTTAGTATAGCAAAAAGATTAGTGGAAGAAAGTAAATAAAAGAAAGGGTAAAATTAAATTGAAAGTAAACAGTATTGAAAAAAAGATTGCATTTGTAACTTTACGGGTGTAAAGTTAATCAGTACGAGACGGATAAATTAAAAGAACAAGCAGAGCAAAGAGGATATAAAGTAGTAGATTTCGATACGGTAGCAGATGTATATTGTATAAATTCATGTTCCGTTACTAATATGAGCCAAAGGAAATCTAGACAAATGATAGGACATGCAAGGAATATGAATAAAGAGGCGTTAATTAGTATAATAGGGTGTGCAGTAGAAAGTGCAAAAGAAGAACTAGAAACGCTTAATGCAGATATTCTTATTGGAAATAATGATAAAGAAGAGTTTTTTGAAGTGCTAGATGAAGCGCTAAAAGAAAAAGGACAAGCTTGTGAGAAAAAAGTTGTTTTAACAGATATTGCAAACCAAAAAGAATACAATGAAAAGGCATTACTTACTAAGGTGTATGATGTACGTGAAGCAGTAAAAATAGAAGATGGTTGTAACAATTTTTGTTCATATTGCATTATACCATATTTAAGAGGTAGAGTAAGAAGCAAGCCATATGAAGATATAGAAAAAGAAGTAAAAGGACTAATTAAGCTAGGCGTAAAAGAGATTGTTTTAGTTGGAATTGAAGTTGCGTCATATGGAAAAGATATAGATGGCATGTCTTTAATAGATGTAATTGAAAAACTGGACAAAATACCTGGACTCGGAAGACTTAGACTAAGTTCATTAGAGCCAAGATTTTTGTCAGAAGAAAATATTGCAAGACTGGCTTCGTGTAAATCTCTTTGTGACCATTTTCATATATCTATGCAAAGTGGTGCGACAGATACATTAAAACGAATGAACAGAAAATATGATAAAACACTTTTAATAGAGGTATGCTATAACATACGAAAATACTTCCCTGATGCATATATTGCAGTAGATTGTATAGTAGGGTTCCCAGGAGAAACAGATAGTGAATTTGCAGAGACTATACAAACTATAGAGAAAATGAATTTATCAGATATGCATGTATTTAAATATTCCAAAAGAGCATATACAAGAGCAGCAAAAATGTCAGAACAGATAGAAGGAAGCATTAAAAAGCAAAGAAGCGAAACGTTGATTAATATAGCGGAGAAAAAGAAACATGAATTTTTAAAACGACATTTGGGAAAGACATGCAATGTGTTATTTGAGAGTGAAATTGACGGCGTTTTACAAGGATATACGACGAATTATATAAAAGTACAAGTAAAGGGGGATAAAGCACTGTGTGGAACAATACAAGACGTGGTTTTAACCTCATTAGAGGGAGAAATAGTGCTAGGAAAGATAGTAGAATAAAGAGTTTATCAGCAGGTATATTGATAGCAACCTTATTTCTGTTTGTATTAAGTGCTAGTAGTATTATATACTTAAAAAGCAATTCTCAAAATGGTATTAAAGCGGAAAAGAATAATGAGAATCTGCAAGATGCATTTAATGCGTATGTTAACGTATATAATGAACAGATAGATATTGCGAACAAAGAAGAAAAGAATAACACTCAAACAGAAATGAGTACATCGAATTCAAAGGAAGAAATGGGTGAAAACGATAAAAACGCATTCACGTTTGTTGCATTAGGTGAAATTATGATGGGTGAAACGAAAAATAGTTATTCACTAGCCTTTAAAGATGTAGTTGAAACGACAAGAGATGCCGATTATACTTTGACAAGCCTTACTACCAATATAATAGAATTGGAAAAAATAGAAGAACCGACGATAAGCAAATATATTGTCACAAAGGATATATTAAAGGCATTTAATGCTTTAGGGGTAGATGGAGTAAATATTGCAAGCGATCACATGTTAGATTTTGGGCCAAAAATATTTACAGGAACAAAAAACATGTTATATGACGCTAAATTAGATGTAATAGGAATTCAAGATGATATAATATATGCCGAAAGCAATGGAATAAAAGTTGCATTTATTGGAATAACAAATGAAGTTATAGGGAGCTATTCTGACTTCGTTGATGCGGGCATTTGGGTGTATGATAATTATATGGTAAAAATTAGAGCTGCAATTAAAAAAGCAAGAGAGACTGCAGATACTGTTGTAGTTATAACTCATTTAGGCTCAGAGAATAGGCATACAAAAACCGATATAATGCTTTGGTTTTATCGTAAACTTGCAGATCTAGGAGCTGATTTAGTACTTGGAAATCATGCTTTGGGAGTCTATCCTTTAGAAGTATACAATGGAACTCCTATAGTGTATAGTTTAGGATATTTTATGCATGACACAGACTATGAAATAGGAAAAGAAGCTGGAATATTTAAATTTACAATTGATGTCGACGGAAAAATAGAAAGTCTAGAATTTACACCAACATATATTACAGAAGATGGCGTAAAGTTATACTATGACTATGATTATAATGATGCAATTAAACTTATGAAATATGTTAGTAATGAGGATAATCTTCCTAGTGATAATAAATTGTATAGTACAGAAATGTCTAGAAAAAGTATGATTGTAACATTTAAATGATTTGTCTAGATTAATGCATTGCTATTTTGTACGAGCATTTATTAAAAATAAAACACACCTAGTATACCTATATTTTGTATACTGGGTGTGATTTGTTTTTAATGTTAAACTTTAGCATTAACATCAGCGTTAACATCATTTTCAATAGGCTCTTCTAATATGGAAGTGCAATTAGGGCATCGCGAAGCATCAATGTTTATGTTAGATTTGCAGTATGGACAAGTTTTTGTAGTAACTGGTGCTGGAGTTGCTTCATCTTTGTGTGCGTCGCGAATTTTATTTACGAAGACTTTTAAAAATATAAATATAACGATGGCAACAAGCAAAAAGTCTATAACATTAGTTAAAAATGAGCCATAGTTTATGGTAGCAGTACCAGCTTCTTTGGCAGCTTCAATGCTATCATAATGATTGCCGTCAACCGCTAAAAAAAATTTTGTAAAGTCTATCTTGTTAGTAAATATACTAAGGGCAGGCGTAATTATTTCAGATACAAGAGAATTTACGATTTTTGTAAAAGCAGTACCGATAATTACACCTACAGACATATCGACAATGTTGCCTTTGAAAGCGAAAGCTTTAAATTCATCTGTAGTTTTTTTCATCCTATCTTTATTTTTTGTTGCGATTTTTTTTAGTTTCTCTTCATCAACTTTAACCCTTTTCATGTTTATTTATTCCTCCTCGAATACAACAATATTTTACTATCAAAAATCTAGCATGTCAAGTTTGAGTCAGGGTCATTTCATCGATTATTACAAAATTGTAATATTTCTAATAAATGGTTGTC
>CAYZTN010000033.1:0-13043 GCA_964481385.1 uncultured Clostridium sp.
GCAATAATTATGTCACCTTATAGCCCTCAAAATTGATTTTTGTGATTTTATCCTGATGATACAATCATATGGTTGACAAATACATTTTTCAGTAATATAATATAGGCAATTAAGTTATCGGGATGTAGGGAAAACTTCAAACTTAAGCGAGGTTGTGTACATTAAAAATATTAATATAATGAAATTATTCCACAATGTTCCCTATTGTGCTTATTACAACATCACTATTTAAAAGAGACGCCACAAATTTATATATAACAAAGTTTTTAAAAATCATTATACGGAGGATAAAATGAATAAAACAGATTTATTAAGCTTTCAAAAAAAGTTTCACCTTAGTAATAATTTTATTGAAATAATAGACTCACTTCTAAATAAACTTGTAGATTTTGGATATATCGGTTTATTTAAAAAACGTTCACTAATAGAAAAGCTGTATAATAATGTAGAAGAAGTCTACGTCGGCACTCAAAATCCATTGGACTACAAAACAGGATTTTATGATGCAAATAAAAAAGTTTTGTATATAAAAGATGAAAAAGATATTGCATCTGTTTATTTAAGACTACTTTACATATTTACAACTACAAGTCTAAACGGTAACGTTCAATCTACAGGATATATGACCACTAAGCTTAGAACAGACAGTTACAAATTGGAACACACAAATTTCGGTATGAATAGAGCAATAATATCGAACTTAGTATGCAAGTTATGTAATATGGTATCCACCAATATACGTATTTTCTCAACATACAAAACATATTCTCATAATTTCTTAGGACACACTATAGAAGCAGAAAACAACATCTATGCATTGGAAGGTAAAATATTATCAGAATTGTGTTTTGCCTTAAATATTGACGAGCAGATATTATTTACTGGGCTATTCTCGCAAAATCCGCATAAATTTTTAGAAAATTTGCTAGCAAAAAAGAATATCTCTTTAGATGATGAATTTTTCAGCTTATTCGATAATATAAGCAGAAAATATAACTGGTATAATAAATTAGCTTTTTTATCACGAAAGTTGAATAATAATTACTTGGAATTCAAAAAACATGCGTTAGATAATAATACATCAGATTTAATTGCTGAAAAAGAAACGATAATTAAACAAATTAATTCCGTTTTAATTTCGTTGAACAATGAAGAGAGATTTAGCTTGTCAGATGATTCTGAGTCTGACGATGAAGAGAATAACAAGTCTTTTACAGACGCAAGTTTAAATGAAGAATTATATAAATTAGAAAATGAGTTAAACACTTGCTTAATATCTCTTCAGGATTTACTATGTAAAAGAATAATATCAAATACAAAGTATTTAACAGATTATCAATATGCAAGTAGGCTTAAACAATTCAGTTCCATGTTAATAATAAAAAATAATGAACTTGAAGAAAAGCTAACGCATGTAATATTACACAAGCTACTTCCAAAGGACGAAATTACTACTGTAACATTAACGCTAAAAATTAAATATATGCTAATTCAAAATATATTATCAGAGAATAATTATTCATCTATATCTAAATCATTTACATTTAATGTAATACCGGAGCTGATAGATGAAACAAACGGAATTGCTTTAACACTTCTTAACGTAAACGGGCATTTCGCTAGACTTATTCAGGTTGAAAACTTAAACATTCCATTGGAAGAGATGAACACTAAACCATCTTTCATTCCATTAGATAATTTTGCATATTTATTAAACAGCGATTATTCAAATATGTACGTTGGTTTTTTAGAGAAAATATATACAGCTTTACGCTTCAAATTTGATGAGTTTAAAGATTTAAAACTTAGTGAATTATACATGTTTGAATTCAATTCAAATAAATACTTAATTGTTACTATTGGTTCTAACATATATGTATTGACAGTGGATGTATTTCAAAGCAACTATGATTTTAAAATGTTAGAAGTATCCGAAAACTATTCTTTATTCGGAAAATCTAATATCAAGTTTAATACTGATCAACACATGTTACCTACATTATATAAAGGTTAAAAATAATCGAGTAGAAGTATTTCTGCTCGATTATTTTAAGTAAAGTGCAACTCTAAAACCAACATAATATTGAAAATAGTTATAGCTAAGAGGATTACGATTAAACGCATAACAAACTGAACCATTGTTACAGTAAGCCCCACTACGCGCAATACGATTAACACTAGTAGAAGAACCTGCTTCCATAGTCCATTCCCACACATTTCCAGCTAAGTCATATATATTTTTAGCCTGCCATGCTTCATTTGTACCAGTTTGCTGTAGTATACCTTTATTTGTTGCAGCTGCTTCTATAGAATCTTTATAATTTCCCCATTTTCTTGAGTCATTTACATTATGGTCTTCATCTGATACAAAGTTCATTACTGCATCCCATTGCACACCATAACACAATGTAGATACTACTGATGTATGGTCTTTATACATATTCTGTGACAAATATACTGCTCCGTTTTCTCCTATTTCGTTCATTGCTTCTCCCCATGTTACATAATTATATACATACGCTTCTTTTTTGCTTACTACTTTATGTTCTACTGTAACACCTGTTCTAGGTTCTTTAGTTACATCATTTGTTCCTTCTGTAGCATCTGCATCTCCAGCTTCAAAACGCGCTATATAAAATCCACCATATTTTTTTACTGAATTACACATTGCATTATACTCTTCTACTTCATTATCGTAACCATTTATGTACGGTTCAACATATCCTTTATCTACTTCCGCTCTTACAAACTGAGAATAATCATCTACTGGTACCCATACAAATTGGTTGCCTTTACATTTATATGCAACACCTTTAGTTTCATCTTCACTATTATCCGAAATTACAAGTCCAGTATCTTTAGTACCACCTACATAATAAAAACCATCTGGAACTTTTATCGCATATGTTGTATAATTACCCGCATAATCTTCTGCATAAATTGTAAATTTTGAATTCTTTGTAGATAACTTGATTTTATCTCCGATTAAATCTATTCCACCGTCTTTAAAGAAATTATATACCTTATCTTCCGCTATATCCATATCTATGTATTTTAGTTTTTTTACTCTACCATTATCGTACACATTTAAAACTTTTAAATAATATGCGGTTGAACTATCCACACCACTTCCTAAAACTAACATTGGTTTTTCATTGTCATAATTCGTTATTGAATATGTTTCAGTTTTTTCATCTTCGCCTACCATATATTTAACAGTTACTACGTAGTTACCCATTTCATTTTCTGTATTTACCGTACATTCATTATAACTACCTTTATTTTCAAAACTAGACACATTAATTTGGTCATTGTCAACTTCTACTGTAACCGTACTAACGTCAATGTTTATAGGGAGTCTTACAATAACGTTAATCGGTTTATTCGTCCATTCAACAGTGTTTGCTTTAAATACAACGCTATTTGTATATGTCACTTTGCCATTACCACTTAATAGTTGAATAAGTTCCTCAGTTAAAGTATAATATATTTCATCTCCGCTATCATATCCAGCAACATAATAAACCTTCATTGTATCCAACGATACCGCATAATAATCTTTATCCAACTTTCCTGTACCGTATATACTTTTTTTAATTCCAATTTGAGGTAAATCTAATATATGTAACAATACAGTATTATTATCTATATTCTCTCCTTCGAATTGCTCTACACTATTTAAAGTTAAAAGAATATCATCTGCTAAATATTCATTTACGCTACCTGAAAAAGAAAGTTCTTGTATTGTGTCTTGGACAAGAGAAAGTTCAGTTGCAAAAGCTTTTAACTTTGAAGACTTCACAGTATTTACTACAGCTATTGTAATAGTTGTAGTCATAAGTGAAATTATTAAAAGAATTGTAACTAGCATTGCAACCGTAACACCTTTTTTTCGAGCTCTCAAAAACATAGTGCTTTTCATAAATAACATCCTTTCATTTGTGATAAGCTTTTCCATACTCTGCTTAAATTATATGGAAAGTTTCTCAACATACACTAAAAAGTATTGACTGACAATCATATACTTTTTCTCTCCTTTTTTTCTAACGTTTCGTATTTGAAACTATTAGCATAACAAATGGCAATCGCAAGTGCGTCTGTTGTATCGTCTAACTTTGGCATATTCTCTAACTTTAACATTTCTTTTACCATTTGTTTAATTTGGTTTTTCTCAGCTCTACCGTAGCCTACAAGTGCTTGTTTTACTTGAAGTGGCGTATATTCTGCAATCTTTATATTGTTTTTTTCTAGCACACAAAGCATAACTCCTCTTGCTTCTGCAACGTGTATTGCAGTTCGACTGTTTGTATTAAAAAACAACTCTTCTATTGCAGATGCGTCTATATGATATCTATCTATTATACTCTGCAAGTCTTCTTCTATTTTTCTTAACCTTTTAGACAGCTCTTGATGTGCCGGTGTAGTTATGCACCCATACTCTATAACTCTTATTTTGTTACACTTATATTCAATTATTCCATATCCCATTCTTCCAAAGCCTGGATCTATTCCTAATATTACCACGTGACTCTCCTTTGAATTTTAATTTATACATATCTTAAGTTAGCATATCGAACATACGAATAACTTCCGCATTTGTTAAAGCATTTATTGGGAAGCCATAAGACTTCTTTGTTTTTTCAGAATATCTATATCTTACCGTTCCAACTACCTCTTTATTAATCTGGGCAAATATATCTTTTACCAAGTTATATCCAAGCTTCTGTGTAGCTCTTGTTACTCCCATTTGCCTTAAATTTGCCTTTAAAAAGTGTACCATTAAATGCGGATATACAAATCCATCATAAAGCTTAGTACCTACTGCAGCCTTTCTCATTCCAAGCGGAGTATACAACTCTTTAAACGTTGTGTCTATAAGTTTCATTGCCACTTGTTCATGTAGCGCTGGATAAGACAAACTTAACGTATACATCATATCGAAATTAGGATATGCTTCATCATTTATTTCATACTTTAATACAGCTTTATCTGCATTCCAAAAATTTTCTACTATTTTATTTCTAACATTTTCAGATATTGAGTAAATATATTCTGACGCTTCATAATACTTGTCTTGTAAAAATATTAATATTCTCAAAGCATTATACCATAAAGCGTTTATCTTTATATACTTTTTACCATTAACTTTTAACAAAAAGTCCTTGTCCATTTTGCAATTCTCGTCAGAAGCTTCTATATACCTATATATTGTATCTTTAATATACTCATAAAAAAACTTTACTTCAGAATTTCTACATTCAGACTCTTGTATATACCTATTAACTGCTTCTATAAACAAAAGTTCAGCCTCGCATTTATCTACTGGATTTAGGTTATAACTGTCACACTTTAACCTTGCCATCATGGACTCTAATATCTTTACTGCTTCTTTATATCTTTTAAGCACTAAATAGTTTCCTTCGATTGACGCTATAATATTTTTAATATACTCGTCTCCTTCTGGAATTACTGGAATACTTTCAAGTAGTACTAACTTTTTATTCTCAAAGTCTACATAATGCAAAAGATACGCAATTTGTGCCATGCTTTTTAACTCCACAAAAGAGTCGTCAATGTAACTTATTTTATCGTTTATACTATCTAAACATTCTTGTTCAATCTTATATGGATCAAGCTTTCTGTTTTCAATATCCGTAAGCGATACATAAATATTAAGCGTTGCAGTATGTCCTGCCTTAACAACAGCATCAAAGTGTCCTGGTATATACAGGTCTTCTACATATGTTTTAATATTTCCTGGTTCTGTTTCAAGGTCAAAATTCACTCCTTTTTCAAATCTTGGCGATTTAGAAAACTTCATTGAAGGTGCTTTCATAAATAGATCTATACCCTCACTAATGCTTAAATTTGCCTTAAACGAATTTTGACTATTTGACACGGTATACTTCATATCCTGCTCTCTTTTTATATTAAATAGCCCTCTTTTTGTAAGCATAGGAATAACTGAAAACTTTACGAATTTATTTGTTTTATTTTCTAATACATAATCTATACACAATATATTCTCATTTCTTACAAATTTATATCTTTTTTCTAAATTACATCCGTTTATTTCATATTTGTATGTAGGAAACGGAAAATTATCAAAAGAGACTAGATACTCTGAGCCACCATACACACTTTCACTTGTTTTATAGTCTTTAATAGAATATTCTTCACCTGAGCCAAAATCTAAATTTTCAATAACTTTAGATAACAAAATTTGGTCATTTTTAGGCTGTTGTTTTATAAACAAGCCGTGATAGGGTGCAAAATTCCCCCCTACCACGGATGTGTTCATATACGAACCAATATTATTACTTAATACAAACTCAATATGTTTCATATCTTCAATTTTTTGTATACCTCTTTTGTATATCATATATATCCCCCAATTATTTTTTAACTTCTTTTTCCTCAGCTGCTTTTTTCTTGCTTTCCTTTTTTGCTTTTGGTTTTTGAACTTCCGCTTTATCCTTTTCATCGGCCTTAACGTCCTTTGTCTCTGTAACCTTTTTCATGTTTGGAAGTTTTATGTTTTTAAGTTTACCTGTAACTGATTTAAGCTTTTTTTGTTTTTCGCTTGGAGCAGTACTTGTTGCTTCCTTTATAATCTTATTTGTTTTAGCTTTATGTTTCTTTTTCTGTCTTAATATATTTAAGTTTCCTATCTTTTTGCTCTTAGCGATTTCCATTAGTATTTCAGATACTCTCATGCTATCATGATAAATACAATTTGGTGCTGTTATAACTAAATCTTCTTGAATTACTGTAAGCGCTCTATTATGTATATTCTCAAGGTCAATTTGAAGTGGTGTTGATTCTCCTTGATTAAAGTCATATATCATGTCCTCTGTAATTTCACCATTATTTACTAATACATAATCTAATACATGTTTTCCTAAATATCTTTCAACTTCATTTACGTGTTTTGCTAAAGTATAACCTAAAGTCTCTCCTGGTTCATTCATAAGATTTGCCACCATTACTTTTTTAGCTTTACTTTGAATTATAGCTTTACCAATATCGTCTACAAGTAAATTACATATAACTGATGTATATAAACTTCCTGGTCCAATTACTATAACATCTGCATCTTTTATTGCTTCTAGCACTCCTGGAGCAGGTTTAGCTGATACATCTTTTAAAAATATCTGTTTTATTCTAGACTTAGATTCTAATACTCTTGGACGAATATTATCCTCGCCCACAACTATTTCACCATTTTCAAGTCCTGCACAAAGCTTTGTTTTATCTAATGTTACTGGCAATATATTTCCCGTTACATTAAATATATTAGCCATTGCTTTAATTGCTGGAGCAAAACCTCCCATAACATCTGTCATTGCAACTATCATAAGATTGCCAAGCGAATGATTATCTATATTGCCATCTTTAAATCTGTAGCTCATTAACTTTTCCATCTCTGAATTAGAGTTAGATAAAGCAATTAAACTTCTACGTATATCACCTGGCGGCAATATATCAACTTGTTCCATAATTTTCCCAGTAGAGCCACCATCGTCAAATGTAGAAACAATAGACGTGATATTATGCGTGTATTCTTTAAGTCCACCAAGTATATTAGATAAGCCTTTTCCTCCACCAATCATTACTATTTTTGCACCTTTTTTAAGTGATGCTTCAGTTGTAAGTAGTTTTTTAATTTCTAAACTTTTATCTTTATGTTCTAAGTTTTTTAGTGTTGTCTTTAATATGTTTCTTTGTGCTAATAAAAATGAATATATTGTTAAAAATAGCGATATTGTTATTAAAGATATGTATGCAATTAAAACTTTTGGCTCTAGTATCTCTCTTGTACAAAGCGTTACTATTGAATAACAAAGTGTAGCAAGTGACACAAGCTGCAACAATATATATCTCTTTATCTTAGCACCTGGCTTTAACCACTCTAGCATTTGTTTCATTTATCTTTCATCCCCCATAATAATTATTTCTTCTTCAAGTTTCACTCCGAATTTTGTTAAAACCACATCTTTAACATAGTTTATCAAATCCACCACGTCTTTTGACACAGCTCCACCTTTATTTACAATAAAGCCTGAGTGTTTTTCAGATATCTGTGCACCACCAATTGTTTTTCCTTTAAGGCCTGCATCATCTACAAGTTTACCTACAAAATATCCTTCTGGTCTTTTAAACACACTTCCAGCACTTGGATATTCTAGTGGCTGTTTTGACGCTCTTTTTTCTGTATTTTCACGCATTTTGCTTTCTATATCTTCCACATCCGCCTTATTCAAGCGAAGTACAGCAGATACAATCACATAGCCTTCACTTTTGTTTTCTTTAAAAAAGCTATTTCTATATCCAAAATTTAGTTCATTATTTTTCTTTGTTACAAGATTTAAATTTTCGTCTAAATACGTAACTTCTTCTACTACTTTTGACATATCTCCGTCATAAGCACCGGCGTTTTGAAACACTGCTCCGCCTAAGGCTGCTGGAATACCGCATGCAAATTCCAAACCAGATAACTCGTGTGTCTTAGCAAGTCTTGCAAGATAAGGAAGTGTTACACCAGCTAAAGCTGTAACACGCTCTCCATCAAACTCAACTTTAGCAAATTTAGAAGCAAGCTTTACTACCATGCCTCTAATACCGCCATCTAGCACAAGCACCTTGCTTCCATTCCCTATAACAGTCACTGGAATCGACTTTTCTTTTGCATAACTTAATACGCTAATTAGTTCCTCAACATTTTCTGGCATAACTAAAACGTCTGCTACTCCACCTAATTTAAATGTAGTATGTTTACTCATTGGCTCGTTTATTTTAACTTTAGACACATCAATATACTTTGATATATCTTGAATATCTATTTTCATAATTACTCTTATCTCCTTACTATCGACACATAACTTCAATTACTACTACTCTAAATAATTTACTTTTTTACCTGCTAACTTTGCGTATTCTATTTCGGATTTTGTACTTTCGCCAATATATCCGCCTACGTTTATTACAAATATTTCGTCCGCCATGTCAATTTTCCTTTTATGCATGTCGTCTAACATCTGTTTGGTTTTCGTAAGAGTATCTTCGCTCATATTTTCCCATACTTCACTGTCTCCAGAATGTCCAAATAATCCAACAGATATTACAATGTTTCCTTTTAAGGTTAAGTCCTTTTGTACCTTCATAAATTCTTCTTTAAATCTTGTAGAACCACATAAAGTTATAACTTTGTAATTTCCTACCATTATTTTACCACCTAATATATACTACTCTGCTTTCGTCCAAATTATATCACAAAGTCAAAGTATATTTCAACCTTTTACAACAGATATTGCTACTCCATCTCCTACATCTAATACAGTCGTTTGAAGTGTTGCATTTTCAGTAACGTCTTTTAAATACTCCCTTAACCTATTTACCGCAGTTCTATGTTTATGCTCGTTATAGTCAGAAAGGACTCTGCCTTTAAATAGCACGTTATCTGCAATTATAACCGAAGAAGGTCTTGTAAGTTTCAAAGCTAAATCCAAATATTTCACGTATTGTCCCTTTGCTGCGTCAATAAATACCGCGTCAAATATTTTTCCTTCTCTCACAAGTCTTCGCATTTCTTGTTCTCCGTCACCTACTACAACCTCTATTACTTCTTCTTTTCCAAAGTCTTTAATATTCTTTTTTGCCAGTTCTGCCGTTTCGGGGTTTAACTCCACTGTCGTAATCTTTCCGTCACTTGCTAAATGAGTAGAAAAGTTTATTGCCGAATACCCTATTGCTGTTCCTATCTCCAAAATACTCATAGGTTTTTTAAGTTCAAGTATTGTTTCAATTAACTGTAGTGATTTATCTTGCAAAATTGGTACATAGTTTTCTTTTGCATACTTTTTTAAGTTTTCGATTCTTTCTTTGTATTCGTTTTCATTATTCATTTTCATCCCTCATACTATATATTCTTTCCATTAACTCTTTTGTAAGTCTTCGTCTTGATTCAGCTTTGCTCTCTCCGTCTAACGCCACTCCCACGCTCATAGGCTCGCCAAATTTAATCTTGTACTTTTTTAAAAATCCTCTTTTTTCCGTAATATGTACAGGAATAATATCTACGTTTGCAACTTCTGCAATACATACAGCTCCATCTTTGGCTCTTACATTCTTTTTTATGGCGTTTCTCGTTCCCTCTGGAAATATTAAAAGATTTTTATGCTCCTCAGTTATTATACGCGCAGCATGTAACACTGCTTTTACGTCTTTTTTCTCTCGTTCTATTGGAAAAGCTCCACACGCTTCAACAACTTGTTTTACAACTGGCTTTTTAAAAAGTTCTGCTTTTGCCATTATTCCAAGGTTCTCCACTTTATTCATAATATATGCCGGATCCATTGCACCAACGTGGTTTGCCGCAAATACATAAAGTTTATCTTTAGCTATATTATCCAGTCCATAATACTCCACTCTATGTAGCACATTACTTATATATTTTACACCAGTTCTAACTATTTTTCGTAACACGTTACATTAGCCCTCTTTCTTTTACAATACTAATTATTTTTTCTACAACTTCATCTAATGTAAGGGAAGTCGTATCAAGCAAAACAGAGTCGTCCGTTTTAACAAGTGGTGACACCGTTCTTGTTATATCTGCTTCATCTCTTACTCTAATGCTTTCTTTAACTTCTTCAAAAGAAAGCATTTCACCTTTCTCACTTAAATCTTTTTGCCTACGACGAGCTCTTTCCTCAAGTGATGCAGTAAGATATATTTTAAGCTCCGCATTAGGTAGTACAACTGACGTTATATCTCTACCTTGCATTACAACGCTTTGAGTATCTGCAATTTTCCTTTGAAGCACTACGACTTTTTCTCTTACTTTAGGAATTCTTGCAACAGTCGCGACCGTACCACTTACTTCTGCCGTACGTATCTTTTCGGTAACACATACACCATTTAAATACACATCATCTTTATCCAAATGCACATCAGTATCTCTAACACCTTGTATAACTGCCTCACTAGAATTTACGTCAATATTTTCTTGTAAGCAGAAAAGCGTTAACGCCCTATATAGCGCTCCTGTATCCACGGCAAGAATATTTAAGCCGCTTGCCACAGCTTTTGCAACTTCAGTTTTCCCTGAAGCACATGGTCCATCTATCGCAATCTTATACATAAACAAAACCTCCAAATTTTACTTTTCTCTTTATTTTTTCTATCAAGTATGATATCATATATCTAGTTTAAAGTAAAGATTAAGGTGATTTATTTGAATAGTGAAAATTATATATTTGACAAAAAACTAATTGTGTTATTTATTCTAAAAGAAACAAAAAACACACTTACAATAGACCAGATAGCTAAAATGTGTTCTGAGTTTGAGGACATTACATATTTTGATATCTGTCTATACATAGAAGAACTTAAAAAAAATGGATACATTGCAGAAACTTACCAAGACAACAAAAGTTATTACTCATTAACTGATACGGGCTTAGATATCTTGTCTGAACTTTTAGAATTAGTTCCGGGAATAAACTTACTTAACATGAAAAACTTATTAAAACTACAAATTGAAGATTACAAAGTAGAATACGAAGTAGACACAAACATCTTCCCTATAAAAGCGGACGAATACAAAGTTGGATGTTATATAAAAGATGGAAGTGACGAACTAATAAACATAACAATTTATGCTGGAGACAAAGAACATGCAAAAAAAATATCTGAACATTGGAAAGAAAATGCAAATGAGATTTATGGTAAGATAATAGAGCTTATGACTGAATAGGTCACAAGCTCTATTACATTTACTTTTTATTATTCTTATTTTGAGTTTTGCTACTCTTTTTTGTTTTGTTTTTCTTACTATTATTTCCAAATGAGAATATGCTTAATATAACTCCCACAATGTTTATAATCTGCTCCGCGTTTTTTATTCCAACGCCTTTACCCATGGCTTTTCCACCAACAGTTACAGCGGCAACAATAGCACTCATTACAAGAGAAGCAATTATTACGTCTATATTTAAAATAGCGCTTAACTTTACCGCGACAAGAGCTGACGCACTACCAGATACTATACCGCACATATCGCCCATCAAGTCATTGCAAAAATTCGTTGCTTTATCTTTAGACTTCAAGAGCTTAATTGCCTGCTTTGAGCCCTTTGCCTTTTTAGCTGCTTTTGCATGAAATGGCGCTTCATCACATGTAGCTATTGCCATACCTATTATATCAAACAAAATACCTATTGCAATTATTACAACTAATATAATTATCGCAAATGGTAAACTCATTTTTTCTATTACCGTATTCGAAAAACCACCTAAAGCTAGTGCTAAGGCGAATGTAATTATAAACATAGAAATAATCCATTTTGTATTTGATTTCATTTTATCCCTTTTTTAAACTATATATGTTATGGCAATACAAATTAAGTAAATTTTGCGGCTTAGGTCAAGTCGGATTTCCCTAGCCTTCACTACTCGTTACCTCATAGCGGTTTCCCTTTAAGAAAGCCATCTAGTTGTTACCAATCTAGCTACTCGATTGCCACTTAGTCCACACTTCAATCCTTAACGTATCCACATATACTGTGACAGTCTAGAGGTTTTCCCTAACAGAAGCAATATTACCCTTATTCGCTTTTGCAAAACTAGTTTCAAAACAAGAGAAAATAGTTTATCCCAAAGTTTCACTCACGACCAGCTACAATCATATAGTACTCTCTATATGAAGGTCTACACTATGTTATACCAAGTGACGACTAAACAAAGGCTTTCTACTCTTGTATGCCATTACAAGACTACCTTAGTTTAAGGTTTTGTACAAGCGCCCTAATCTGGGCGAAAAAAGCACTCATACAAAATGTCATTATTTGCTATACAATGGATTTTTAGCCCCATCTTAAAGTAATTGTTCTGACTAGAATACTGTGCCACACGTTTCAGATTATACCATAGCTTAGTGCAAAAGTCAAATCAAAAATTCATCAAAATTGGCTGTATATGAAAGAAATGGTTACTATTCACAGCCGATCTTAAAAAAGGCAACACAAAATGAGGGAACACAAT
>CAYZTN010000034.1:0-12898 GCA_964481385.1 uncultured Clostridium sp.
TAAAAATTATGTCACCCAATATTCTTCAAAATCTATTTTTGTGATTTTATCCTGAAGGTTGTATGTCATTGGAGACACAATAATACACCAAATAAGTATAAAACATATTGCGGTTTCATATAATATTAGTGACAGTTATATTTGACAAGTTAAATACAATATGTTAAAATATATTTAACTTGACCCCCTACTACTTTTTGTAGTAAGGCGGGAGACTAAATCATTTTGGAGAGTTCACTTGCAACTCTCCTTTTTATTTATCTGTTTTGTGAAACTCTTAACTATTTGATTATCAATTAAATCTAAACTTTTACTCGATAATTTAATGTTTTTCCCAACTATATCTTTAAATATTCTTTGCTTGCTAATTGTTGTTATTTGATTTACCAAAGCAATGCTATCTTGTTTCATTTTAGAAATCTCATTTTCCATTTTCTCAATATACAACTTTTCTTTCAATATAACATTTAACAACTCCAATGTCACGTTTTCAACTTTATCTAACTCTTTTAATGTACACTCAAGCTTTTCTTTTTCCTTATCTATTTTTTCTTTAAAAACATTATATAGTTCATTTCCAAGATTCACAGATGATGAAGCGTATTTCTTATTTTCCTTTCTAGAAGTTAAAGGAATAACATTTAAAGTTCCATTTTTACTGTTGTCATATTTATTTAATACCACACAATAATGCAAGCCACCTAATTCATTTCCAATATTAAATCCCAAATTCACCTTAATTATGTCTCCTCTTGAATATATACCAGACTTAGATATATCAAATGAATTTTCTTCATCGTGATATACCGCAAAATCTTTTATCCAATATGCTAATAAATGGCTTTTCTTATAATCGCCTTTCTCAATATGCTTAACAAAAGATAAGTCTAATCTATTTAATGAATCATTCTTGTGTTCAATAGCACTATCTATTAATTCGTTTTCACTCTCTTTATCAATCATATACTCCTCCTGACATTGTTATGCAATTATTATATCAAACAATTGTTCTTCTTGTCAATAGGAATTTCTTCTTCGTTATAATTATGTGATTCAGTGTCATTTGAGACACAGTAATACCATCATTTTTCCAACTTTTTAAACCCAGTCCCTAGCACTTCTTGTGCAGGAGTTATATATATAAACGCTTTTTTATCAATTTCACGTACTATTCTTTTTACCATCTGCACTTGAGAATTTTCCACTACTGTAACAACATGTATATATTCTTCTTTGGTATATTCCCCAATACACATGCTCGTATTTACTCCTCTATCTAGCTTATCTATTATTTTCTTAGATATTTCTTCTCCTTTTTTAGTAATTATATTTATTGCTTTTGAACTATTTATGCCTTCAAACACTATATCTATTACTTTATTTGCAATATACAAAGCAATTATTGAATACAAACCATACAGCACGCTTTTAAATGCAATTATAGTTAGTATAATTATAACTGTATCAATTAAAAGTAATAATTGACCTATACTTGCCGTAGAGCGTTTCTTGTATATTATTTGTGCAAGCAAATCACTTCCACCAGTACTTCCCTCTCCTTTAAACACTAATGCTAATCCAAGCCCCATAAACATTCCACCAAATATACTAGATAAAAACAAGTCATCCGCAAAGTTAAGCCACGTAATATTCGTAAGAGGAGTTGTTAGCTGTATCATTAAAGATAAAAGTACCGTCCCTATAATTGCATTTATACTAAATTTTACACCTATACTTTTTAATGCAATTACAAAAAGCGGAATATTTAGTACAAGTACCGTAATGCTTACTGGTATCTTGTTCAAATTAAATAATATAACTCCTATACCACTTGCACCACCTGTAGATATTTTAGCTGGCGACAAAAATACATTTAGAGCAATAGCAGCAACTAATGTCCCTATTACCATATATATTAAATTTTTAAAACTTATTTTAGATATTTTTCCCATAAAAAAACCACACTCTATGTATAGTATGGCTTCTTTTTTAATATTTAATTCTTGTTTTTAACTTTAACTTTTGCATTTGTCACGCTTTGTATATATGATATATTTTCCTTACCATTTCCAATAACAAAGTTTTTAACCTTATCTGGCACAATTAAATTTAACTTATCGCATTTTTTTACTCTGGCTAGCTTCTTCTCAATCTCGTCCATTGCAATGCTAGACAAAATTCTTTCTTTGTAATTGTTACATACGGGCCCTAATATATCTTCATTTTCAATTGTTATCTCCTCTGTAGTTTGCAAGCCTATACGTATAACATTTACTTTATGTTTAACACACTCTTTATACACTGCTTTAGTTCTGTCTATTGCGTCCTCTAAGCTTAATGGAATATATTCTTTAGCAAGTGCCATATCATAAAGCTTGCTTTCTTTTAAAACATACACAGGATATATTCTAATTACATCTGGCTTTAACTTCAAACATGCTTTTGTAGTTTGTATTTCCTTTTCTTTTGTGCTACAAGGAAGTCCTACCATTACTTGATGTCCCAATTTAAAACCAAACTTTTTTATAACTTTAGACGCCTCTACTACGTCCTTAGAGTCATGGCCTCTTTTTGAAGCAAGTAACACATCATCTGCCATAGACTGCACACCAAGTTCAATACATTCTACGTTATATCTTTTAAGCAATTTTAAATTTTCTTCGTCTATATAATCTGGACGAGTAGATAATTTTATGCTACTTACTTTTCCCATCTTAATATACTCATATGCAACTTTTAAAAAGCTTTCTTGTTCATCTAAACTTAATCCCGTAAAACTTCCGCCAAAAAATGCTACTTGAACTGGACGTGACTTATCACTAAAACTTTTAAGCCAACTTTCAATTTCATTTTTCACATCTTCCGGTAGTACATTCCTCATTTCCCCACTTATCTTCTTTTGGTTACAAAATACGCATTCATTTTTACAACCTCTATGTGGAATAAATATTGGTATAACATACTTATTCTCTTTAGGTATATCTAGTCCAAGTTTTCTTACCAAGTCTAAATGAATATTACATTCTTTCAATCGCTTGTTTTGCTGCTTCTTGCTCTGCAACTTTTTTTGTTCTTCCACTACCTTCACCTAATTTTTTACCTTCTAAATACACAGATGTATAGAATACTTTGTTTCTTGGGTCTCCTTCTTCTTTATCTAAAATGTATTCTATTTTAACTGTACCGTTTTTTTGCAATATCTCCTGCAACTCTGTTTTATAGTCGTGTGTTATATTCTTACCAGATAAAACTTGCTCAATATTTTTCTTTAACACACGCATTATTACATTTCTTGCTTGAAGAAAATCACTATCTTTATATACTGCTGCAAATATAGCCTCCGCCATATCTGCAATTATAGCGGCATTTTTCCCTTTATCGTCAGATAATTCACAATGCCCTAAACATATATATTTATCTATTCCTAAATCAATCATAGCACGACTTAGCGATTCCTCACAAACAATTTCTGAACGTTTTCTCGTCATAACTCCCTCTGTAAGTTTTGGAGTTATATCAAATAAATATATGGAAATCGTATGCTCTAGTATAGCGTCACCTAAAAATTCTAACCTTTCGTTATATGCGTCTAAGTCTTGCATTTTTCTTTCATATGCATATGACTTATGTGTCAGGGCAGATATTAAATAATTCTTGTTTTTAAATGTATATCCTATTTTTTCTTCTATGCTTTTTATATCTAACAAATTTCTCACCTACATGTATATTTTATCATTAAAAGAGTAAAATATCAACAGTATGAATTACGGTCAGCTGTCATTTGGGACGTTTCTGTTTGACACTACTTATATAATTCTTTTGGAGTGTCAAACAGAAACGTCCCAAATGACAATGTAATCACATGTATAAAAAAATAACGGCCATTTTAAGCCGCTATATATATACTCTCTCTATGCAACAGAACTAATGTAATTTACAACATCACCAACAGTTACAACTTTTTCTGCTTCAGTTTCTGGTATTTCTATACCAAATTCCTCTTCTAGGGCAATTATTAACTCAACAACGTCAAGTGAATCTGCTCCCAAATCATCTATAAATGTGGTTTCCATTGTTATTCTTTCTTCATCTTCAATTCCTAATTGATCAACTATTACTTCTTTTACTTTTTCAAAAACGTCTTCCACCTTATTCACCTCCAAGTGTTTTAACCTATCTGTATTATCTATTATTTTATATGCTTTGTCAATAGTTTTTAGTCATATTATTTATTTTCTTCTATAGATTTTTTAACTTTTTCGACAATACCTTTCTTTAGTATACTTTCTGCTTGCACAATTGCTACTTCATAGTTATTTTGCTTTGCATTTCCGTGTATCTTTATAACTGGCTTTTTAATTCCAAGCAAAACCGCTCCACCATATTTTGTATAGTCATATTTTAAAAGTGCTTTTTTCATTATGCCAACAGCAGGTGCTGCTTTAATTTTACTAATGAAGTTCTTTTTAAACTCAGACATCAACGCATTTTTTAGTATCTTTGCAGTTCCCTCTGCTGCTTTTAATGCTACATTTCCCATTAGTCCGTTTGCAACAATTACGTCAAAGTCTCCAGATAAAATGTCTCTTGCTTCAGCATTTCCGACAAACTCCGGCAACTCTTGCTCCAACACTTCGTACGCTTCTTTTAAATCTGGTGAGCCTTTTTTATTCTCCGTTCCAATGTTTAAAAGTCCTACTTTAACTTTACTTTTGCTTAATATTTCTTTTGCATAAATTATTCCCATTTTAGCAAATTGCAACATTGACTCGTCTCCTGCTGTAACGTTTGCTCCACAGTCTAGTAAAACTACACCATTTCCAACAACAGTAGGAAGTACACTAACTAGTGCCGGCCTCCTTATACCGTTCATTCTTCTAAGCTTCAAAAGCCCACCAGCCATAACTGCTCCAGTGCTTCCGGCAGACACAAATACTGTATCGTCCTTTTCTTTCATGTAGTCGTATGCTTTAACTATGCTAGACTCTTTTTTGTTTTTAATAGCAAAAGCTGGATCGTCAAAGTTTGTTATAACATCTTTCGCGTCTAGTATGCTTAAGCTTTTAATAATCTCAGGTGCTTTTCCTAAATACTCTTCCTTCACAAAGTTTATTATTTTTTCTTCGTCGCCTACTAAAGTAACACGTGGTTTAACTTTATCTTTCATAGTTATTACAGCACGAATTGCCTCGTCTATACCGTTATCGCTCCCGTTTATATCTACCAATATTTCCATATTATTCTATTCCTTTCAATATAAATTTTCCTTTAAATTTAAGTTCTTGTTTCTCATCTAAAATTCTAACCCAAACAACGAAACCTTGTGCAATCTTTTTCATTACTTCGGCGTGAGCATATATAACTTGACCCATTGTTATCTTGCTAAAATACTTAATATTTGCCACTCCAACAAGCGCTGCTTTCATAGGTATTAAAGATATTGCTAAAGTTTCTGCCAACGCATAAATATATTGTCCTTGTACTACCTTACTGTTTTCAAACACCATATATGGCTTAGTCTTAAGCTTAGATACTGCCTTTTTACCAGATACAAACTTAACTACTTCTCCAACAATGTCCGATTTCGTAATCGCTGTTATATTTTGCCTATTTGCCTTTTCCATAAGTCGTTCCTTGAATTCTTTAATTCCAAGACGAGCCCTATCTAACCTTATTGTGTTTATACTAACTCCAAACTCTTCACTTAACTGCTTATCTGTGACGATGGGATTTTTCTTTAAATATTCAACTATCTTTTCGCTTCTTTTTTGACGTTCTACATCTGTTTTTGACATAACTTCCTCCGTTTTTAGAACATATATATAATACTACACAAATGGCTTTTTT
Organism: uncultured Clostridium sp.; assembly: GCA_964481385.1. Taxonomy (GTDB): domain Bacteria; phylum Bacillota; class Clostridia; order TANB77; family CAG-465; genus UMGS1649. Next base: position 5,848 of record CAYZTN010000034.1, read on the forward strand.
GCAAATAAATATGCATATGTTAATAAATTTCACACATATTATATACATAAAAGGAGTTCGTTTATGCAAAATACATTAGACATATATATAGAAGAAATAGTCCAAAATCTTACAAATAATTCCTCCTCACAAGAAATGTCCTTTGATTTAAATGGACTTATAACTGGCATTTCAGCAAAGCTTTCAAATTTATTTAATTTACCAAGTATGAGTACAATTAGAAATATAGACTGGAGCGATATTGAGGGAGCACTAAAAACCATTGGTATTACTCTTATTGTTATATTCTTCTCCTGTATTGTTATGTATATACTAAAGTCTATTGGTCTGTATAAAATGTTAAAGAAAGAAAAATGCTCATTTGCTTGGATATCATTTGTACCATATGGTTCACTTTATGCAATAGGCAAAGCAATCGGCAAAACTAAAATATATGGTATAGATATATCACACACGGAATATGTGCTTCCAGTTATCCTACTGTCTAGCGTACTACCTTTTACATGTGGTATTCCAACCGTGTTATTTGTACTCGCATTCTTTGGCTTACTTTACCGCTTATACCAAAAGAAAACGCCAAATTTTGCGATTGTACTCACAATACTTAGCGTTTTATTTGTTCCTTTAATTCCTCTTTTTCTTTTTGTTTTAAGGGATAAATAGAATATATATTTATATAAAAGCACCAGAGCTCACACTCTAGTGCTAAATTTAACTTAATTTGAATTAAGCAATAATGTTAGATACAGAACCTGCACCAACTGTTCTACCACCTTCACGAATAGCGAATTTTAATCCTTTTTCGATAGCGATAGGAGTTATTAACTTAATCTTCATTGTTACGTTTTCTCCTGGCATTACCATTTCTTTATCAGCTGGTAAATCAATTACACCAGTAACGTCAGTCGTTCTGAAATAGAATTGAGGTCTGTAACCATTGAAGAATGGAGTATGTCTTCCACCTTCTTCTTTAGTTAGTATGTAAACTTCAGCTTCAAATTCAGTGTGTGGGTGAATTGTTCCTGGTTTAGCAAGAACTTGACCACGTTCAACTTCGTTTCTTTGAATTCCTCTTAGAAGAACACCAGCGTTGTCTCCAGCTTCTGCTGAATCAAGAGATTTTCTGAACATTTCTATTCCTGTAACTACTGTTTTCTTCTTTTCGTCAGATAGACCAACTATTTCAACTTCGTCACCAACTTTTAATTGTCCTCTTTCTACTCTACCAGTTACAACTGTACCACGACCAGTGATTGTGAATACGTCTTCAATTGGCATTAAGAAAGTTTTGTCTGTTGCTCTTTCTGGAGTTGGGATATACTCGTCAATTGCTTTTAACAATTCGTTAATTGGAGCATATTCTGGAGCATTTGGATCTGTTGATGTAGATTCAAGTACTTGAAGTGCTGAACCTTTGATTATTGGAGTTTCATCTCCTGGGAAATCATATTTGTTTAACAAATCTCTGATATCCATTTCAACTAATTCAAGAAGTTCTGGATCGTCAACTTGGTCAACTTTGTTCATAAATACTACGATATAAGGAACACCAACTTGTCTTGCAAGAAGTATGTGCTCTCTTGTTTGTGGCATTGGGCCATCTGCTGCAGAAACAACAAGGATAGCACCATCCATTTGTGCTGCACCAGTGATCATGTTTTTAACATAGTCAGCGTGGCCAGGACAGTCAACGTGTGCATAGTGTCTGTTAGCTGTTTCATATTCAACGTGAGAAGTAGAAATTGTGATTCCTCTTGCTCTTTCTTCTGGAGCGTTATCAATTTGATCATATGCTTTGAATTCTGCTCCGTTGTTCATAGCTGCTACTTTAGTTATAGCTGCTGTTAAAGATGTTTTACCATGGTCAACGTGACCGATAGTACCAACATTACAGTGTGGTTTTGTTCTTTCGAACTTTGCTTTTGCCATTTTAAAATCCTCCTTTATTATATTTTCTTTTACGACTAATGCTACTGCATTATTTTAGGATATTTTACTACAACCCTAAAAATAATGCAAGCTTTTTAATCGTTTTTGACAAAATTATGTAAATTTAATTAGTCTTGTTTTTTAGCTCTAGCTCCAACAATTGATTCTAGAACTGACTTTGGAACTTCTTCATAATGACTTGGTTCCATAGAATATGTACCTCTACCTTGAGTTTTACTTCTAAGGTCAGTTGCATATCCAAACATTTCAGATAGTGGTATAAATGAACGGATAAGTTGTGTTCCGTGTTGTGCTTCCATACCTTCCATCTTTCCACGTCTTGAGTTAATGTCTCCAATAACATCTCCCATGTATTCTTCAGGAACTGTTACTTCAACTTTCATTATAGGCTCTAGAAGCACTGCTCCACCTTGACGGCAAGCTTCTTTAAATGCCATAGAACCAGCAACTTTAAACGCTGCTTCAGATGAGTCAACATCGTGGTAAGAACCATCTACTAATGCAACCTTAACGTCTACTACTGGGTATCCAGCAAGTATACCAGATTTCATAGCTTCTTTTACACCTTCATCAGTTGGTTTAACGTATTCCTTAGGAACAACACCACCAACAATTTTAGATTCGAACTCATAACCTTTACCAGGTTCATTTGGTTCAACTTCCAACCAAACGTGACCATATTGTCCACGTCCACCTGATTGACGAATGAATTTACCTTCAACTCTAACAGGTTTTCTAATTGTTTCTTTGTAAGAAACTTGTGGAGCACCAACATTTGCTTCAACATGGAATTCTCTCTTCATTCTATCTACGATAATATCTAGGTGAAGTTCTCCCATACCTGCAATTATTGTTTGACCAGTTTCTTGGTTTGTATATGTTTTAAATGATGGGTCTTCTTCAGCAAGTTTTGCAAGTGCTATACTCATTTTTTCTTGGTCTGCTTTAGACTTAGGTTCAATAGCAATTTCAATAACTGGCTCTGGGAATTCTATAGATTCAAGTACGATTGGGTGTTGTTCGTCACACAATGTATCTCCAGTATATACTTCCTTAAGACCAACTGCTGCTGCGATATCTCCAGAGTAAACTTTGTCAATATCACGTCTTTCGTTAGCATGCATTTGAAGAATACGGCCAATACGTTCTTTCTTATCTTTATTTGCGTTGTATACATATGAACCGCTATCTAGTGTTCCAGAGTATACTCTAAAGAATGTAAGTTTTCCAACATATGGGTCTGTAGCAATCTTAAATGCAAGTGCTGCGAATGGTTCTGTATCAGAAGAAACTCTTTCTTCTTCTTTTCCATCTGGTGTTGTACCTTTAATTTGTTCAACATCTAATGGAGATGGCATATAATCTACTATTGCATCAAGAAGTTTTTGAACACCCTTGTTTTTGTAAGATGTACCACATGTTACTGCAACCATCTTATTTTCAATTGTAGATTGTCTTATGCACTTTTTAATTTCGTCTATTGTAAGTTCTTCGCCGTCTAAATATTTCATCATAACTTCTTCATCAAATTCTGCAATATGATCTAGAAGTTCTGCTCTATATTTTTCAGCCATTTCCTTCATATCTTCAGGAATTTCTTCACATCTAATATCTTTTCCTAGTTCATCATAATATACATATGCTTTCATTTCAACTAGGTCTACGATACCTTTAAATGTATCTTCTTTTCCTATTGGAAGCTGAATAGGTACTGCGTTTGCACCTAGACGAGTTCTTAATTGCTCTACACAATTAAAGAAATCTGCGCCCATGATATCCATTTTATTTACGTATATCATTCTTGGTACATGGTACTTATTTGCTTGTCTCCATACAGTTTCAGATTGTGGTTGAACACCACCTTTAGCACAAAGTACTGTAACTGAACCATCAAGTACTCTAAGAGATCTTTCAACCTCTATTGTAAAGTCAACGTGACCTGGAGTATCAATAATGTTTATTCTATTGTTATTCCAGAAACATGTTGTAGCAGCAGAAGTAATTGTTATACCTCTTTCTTGCTCTTGAGCCATCCAGTCCATTGTTGCACTACCATCGTGCGTTTCACCAATTTTGTGGTTTACTCCTGTATAGAAAAGTATTCTTTCTGTTGTAGTAGTTTTACCAGCATCTATGTGAGCCATGATACCGATATTTCTTGTCCTCTCAAGAGGATATTCTCTACCTGCCATTTTTTACTTTCCTCCTTTAAATTCTTATGTATTACCATCTGTAATGAGCAAATGCTTTGTTTGCTTCTGCCATACGATGAGTATCTTCTTTTTTCTTGAATGCTCCACCTTGTGAGTTTATAGCATCAAGTATTTCACCTGCTAGTTTTTCGTCCATTCCATGTTCGTTTCTTTTTCTAGCATATTCTACAAGCCATCTAATTCCTAAGGCTTGACGTCTGTCAGCTCTGATTTCGATAGGTACTTGGTATGTTGCACCACCAACTCTTCTTGCTTTAACTTCAAGAACTGGCATTACAGACTCCATAGCTTGTTCGAAAACCTCGATTGCTTTTCTTCCTGTTTTTGCTTCAACCATATCAAATGCACTATAAACGATTTTTTCAGCAACTGTCTTTTTACCATCCCACATAACTTTGTTAATAAGCTTTGTTACAACTTTAGAATTGTAAACTGGGTCTGGCATTACTTCTCTTTTAACTAAATGTCCTTTTCTTGGCACTTTCCTTCCCTCCTTTTCTTATTCGGTACTCAAAATTTTAACATTTTGTCAGTGCTTTAAATTTAAATATATCTAAATCAAGCACCAATTCTAAAAAAGATTATTTCTTACCTTTTTTAGCACCATATTTAGATTTTGCTTGAACACGGCCAGCAACACCAGCTGTATCTAGCACACCTCTTACGATATGGTATCTTACACCTGGAAGATCTTTTACTCTTCCACCTCTTATAAGAACAACGCTGTGTTCTTGTAGGTTATGACCTATTCCTGGAATATAAGCTGAAACTTCCATTCCATTTGTAAGTTTAACTCTGGCTACTTTTCTTAGGGCTGAGTTAGGCTTTTTAGGTGTTTGAGTTTTAACTACTGTACATACTCCACGTTTTTGTGGTGAAGAAACATTAGTTGCTTTCTTCTTACGAGAATTAAATCCTCTTTGCAAAGCTGGAGATTTAGATTTTGTAGTTTTATCTTGTCTTCCTTTTCTTACTAATTGTGCAAATGTTGGCACTTGAATTCACCTCCTTAAAAATTTATCACACATTGCATTTGTTCACACAAATGCAAAATTATTATACCATTAAAACGCAAAAAAATCAACCAAAATATATAATTTTGATTGATTTTTTACAGGTTACTTAAAGGCTTAATTAGCCACAACCTTTTCTGAGTTTTTTGAAAATCCAAAGTTAATACAAGCTCGTCATACCATCATTCACAAGATTCCTTATAATATTTGTTATAATTGATAATCCGTGCCAAATATCTTCTAACTTAGTTGTAAGAGGCGGCAATATCTTAATCGTTGAGCTGTGTCTTCCGGTTCTTTCGATAATGAGGCCTTTTTCAAAGCACTTAGAAGTGATTTTCTTGGCCAGTTCCTCATCATGGACATCAATGCCAATAATAAGGCCTATACCACGAACTTCGCACTGCTTTTCCAAGCCAACATTTATAAAAAAGCTCTCCAAGTCATTTTTAATATACTCACCTACAAAAGCAACACGATTAATAATATCATCCTTTAGCATAAGTTCTATTCCAGCTTTTGCCGTAACAAATGCAGGTTGATTTCCACGGAATGTTCCATTGTGTTCTCCAGGACTCCAAACATCCAGTTCAGGTTTAAGAAGTACGAGCGACATGGGCAGACCATACGCACTTATAGATTTTGAAAGTGTTACTATATCCGGAACAACTCCGGCATGCTCAAACGAGAAAAATTTACCTGTTCTTCCACAGCCGACTTGAATATCGTCCACAATAAACAAAATACCGTGCTTATCGCAAAGTTTTCGGATTCCTCTCAAAAACTCAAAGTCAATTACATGAACACCGCCTTCGGCTTGCACTGTTTCCAAAACGAAAGCTGCAGGCTTCTCTACCCCAGAATGTTCATCTTCAAGAAGTGTTTCAACAAACTTTAACACATTCATATCCGGAAACATATACGGCGCAGGTACATGATACACATTATTAAGATTTACTCCTGCTCCAACTCTGCTTCCACTAACACTTGTAAGAGCAAGAGCGCCCAATGTCATGCCATGAAAAGCACCCATCAACGCAAATACTGTCTGCCTTCCGGTGTATTTCCTAGCAAGTTTCAACGCAGCTTCTACAGCATTAGTTCCTGTTGGACCAGTGAACTGAATTTTGTAATCTAACCCGCGCGGCTTTAATATAGAGGTTTCAAACGTTTGAATAAATTCCCGCTTAGCGGTGGTATACATATCGAGACCATGAACTATTCCATCATCGTTTAAATACTTAATAAGTCTTTCTTTAATGTAATCGTTGTTATGTCCATAATTTAGAGCACCTGCTCCGCTAAAAAAATCCAAATATTCTTTCCCATCGATGTCATAAAGTTTACTTTCTTTTGCCTTTTCAAAAATAGTAGGCCAAGACCGACAATATGATCTAACCTCAGATTCATATTCTTCAAAAACTTTTTCTAACATTTCTTCCTCCAATAAAATTTTATTTTTGCAAATGTCACACTAGCACGCATTATATCATACCTATTACTTAAAGTCAAAAAAAGGAAGATTTATCTTCCTTTTTTTATGAAAGAAATGTGATAATGTCTTATATAAAGAAATGACAAAATGTCCCGACTAAAAATTAGTTGTTCTCTTAAATGATATAATTAAAACATCATTTAAATTCAAGGAGGACAATATGAGAAAGGTGGAACTTTCATTGAAAGAAGATTATAAATACAAAGTTATTAAAAAATTAGTAGAAATTGATGGAAATAAAGAAAGAGCTAGAATTAAACTAAAATTAAAAAGTATTAGACAAATAAACAGATTGATTGCTGGATACAAAAAATATGGAAAGGAGTCCCAAGTTTGCCACTTAACAGAAAAAAATATTTAACTTTTTGCAAGTAAACACT
>CAYZTN010000035.1:0-12778 GCA_964481385.1 uncultured Clostridium sp.
GAGCGCTCGGCTGTTAACCGATAGGTCGTTGGTTCGAGTCCAACACAAGGAGCCAGATTGAGTCAGAGGTTTTCCCTTTGACTTTTTTGCTATTTAATCATTTTATGCGGAAAGGTGAATATAGTGGATAAAGTAGTTATAGGAATGAGCGGTGGAGTGGACAGCTCAGTTGCTGCATTAATTTTGAAAAATAAAGGGTACGATGTAATTGGTGTTACGTTAGATGTATGGCAAAGTGACAATATAGAATGCGGAGAAAAGGCCAAAAGTGATGCAAAGCAGGTTGCTGAAAAACTTGGAATTGAACATCACATTGTGAATTATGTGGAAAAATTCAAAGGAAATGTTATAGATAAGTTTATATCTGAATATATGGAAGCACGAACGCCAAACCCTTGTAATATTTGTAATAGATTTGTAAAGTTTACTGGACTTTTAGAATATGCTATGTCTATTGGTGCAAAGTATATTGCAACCGGACACTATGCAAGAGTAGAACAAGATACAACTACCGGCAGGTTTTATATTAAAAGCTCTAAGTCATATAAAAAAGATCAAACTTATGCGTTATATAATTTAACTCAGGAGCAACTATCTCATGTTTTAATGCCATTAGGTGATTATGATAAAGACGAAATTAGAAAAATTGCAACCGAGAATGGACTAATAAATGCAGAGAAAAAAGATAGTCAAGAAATTTGTTTTGTTCCGGATAAAGATTATGCTGCATACATTGCAAAAGAAACAGGATACGTTGCAAAAGAAGGTAATTTCGTTGATAATGCAGGCAATATTTATGGAAAGCATAAAGGAATTATTCATTATACTGTAGGGCAAAGAAGAGGTTTAGGTTTAAGTCTTAAAGCACCTATGTATGTTTTAAAGCTAGATAAAGAAAAGAATAACGTAGTTATTGGGGCGGAAAATGAACTAGAACGAGATACTTTAATTTGTAAAGAAGTAAATTGGATGTTAATTGATAAATTAACGGAACCACTTAAAGTTCAAGCTAAGATAAGATATAACGCAAAGCCAGCATCTGCTACACTTTTGCCATTAGATAATGGTGAACTTAAGGTAGTATTTGACTTGCCAGTTAAGGGAGTGGCTCCAGGACAAGCTTGTGTATTTTACATTGAGGACAAACTTTTAGGAGGCGGACTTATTGTGTAGGACTAGTGCTTCTAGTCCTTTTTCACACTCAAATGTCGAAAAATGGCGAAACTTGCGGTCGATTGTTGGTGTCAAATTATTGACTTTAAATATAAAAAATGGTATAAATATTTTACAGGGAAGTGATAAATATGTTAAGCGAAATTGATATATTAAAAGAGAAACTTGACGAAATGATATTAAATGAATCCCCTTATTCAGACGTTTATCATCTAAGCTGTAAAATAGACAAGTTATTAGTAGAGTATTATTCTTCTCAAGAATACTTTAAAGATTTAGTCTTGTGAGAATAATAACAAACCTAATATTATTACTAATGTATAATCTATTTTTTCCCCGCTTTTAAACATAGTAAAAAGCGTAATTAAAATTATTAGATCATCAATATTTATACTGAAGCCTAATAGGCTTAATCTATCATCATCTATTGAGATGATATCATTAAATTTAAAGCTTGTTGGCTCATCTATTCGTGATTCGTTTTTGGTATTCCAATTATTCTGTTCTTGAGACTGGTTAGTATTTCTAATGTTTTCATTGTTTGTATTTTCAACTCGTTCAAAATATATTGGAGGATATCCATAAGAGTACATTCGTTGAGGAGGAGAATATACTCTATATGGATTTAAAAATGGGTTAGAAAATTCATTTATCACTTAACTAATCACTTCCCCTGTTTGTAAATATATCTAATGCATTTATTACGCCAAGTAAAGTTATGTATGTATCTATGTTTTTTTGCCTAGTTTCTCGTAAGAATGGTTTGAGCGAAGTTAACAAATTTTTTCTAGGATCATTTTGATTTGTATTACTGAAAAGTTTCTGAAATTTCATAATAGTACCAAGGTCTATATTTAAGTTGGAAACATTAGGCGTTGTATTATTAGAGGTAATAGGTTCGTTATTGGATGCGTTTTTATTCAATCCAACGTTGTTTAACATTTCCATTATATTATTTAAGTTAAATTCGCTTGAATCGTTTGTTGAGCTAATTGGCTCGGGAGTTGCAGTATTAGTAGGTGACTCATTTGACATTTTTGCTTGTAAGTTTTGAATTATATCAAATAAAGGATTATCTTCTGTACGAGTTTCATTTTCATTATTCATTGGGCTTGGGACCGTTTGAATTTCCGGTATTTACACCGAGCATTCTTGTAAGATTCTCTAAATCTTCTTTAGACATATTCTTTACCATATTTGATACTTGTTCTAATTGTTTTTTGTCTACGCCACTTAACAATTCTAGTAATTTTGAATTTAACATATTATTCACACTCTCATCTCCTTATATATAACATTATATGCGTAAAAGTCTAAATGTTTCTAAAACAGGAAAGGAAAATAATCATGAAAAATATTTCGGCAATGTATAAAGATATGAATATAACGTCAAATGGTGAAATAGTGCAGGGTAATCGCAGGTTTAACCTTTACGAAATTACTCCTGTAAATATTATTGAAAAAAATGAGAACATTAAGCAAAAGATATACAATTTGTATTATTTATGTGTAAAGGGTATGCCAAATGAATTTAAAATACTTGTTGCAAAAGAAAAGTTGGATATTTCTCAAAATATATCTCTTCTGCAAAAAAGAGCTGCTAAGGTTTCTTCACCAAGGCTTAAGGCAGCAATTACATTGTATGCAGATAATTTAAAAGAGGTATTAAGTCAGAGTGTAGCAACGTTAAACAAGTATTACATAGTTGCACATTCTACAGAAAACGTTGAAGAAAGGTTTCATAGTTTAGAAGAAGTGGGTGTTGGAATAAGAAAGGTCACTAGCGAATATGAGGTGCAAAAGATTTTTAGAAAAGAGGTGCTACAGCAGGTTTTATGATAGAAAGTATTTTACCACGAGAGATAGAAGAAAAGCATGATATGTTAAAAATAGATAAGGATTTTGTTTCTTATTGGTACGTTAAAGATTATGTTGGAGGCATAAAAATGTTATCTAGCTTAGATTATCTTTTGCGTAATACAGATACTTTACTTTGCTTTAATGTGAAAAGAAAAAACGCAGGAGAGTTTTTAAAAAAGGTAAATAACAAGCTCGCAATATCTAATTCGGAGAAGTCTAAAAATGGAGTTGAACAGCTAGACATTGATATATTAAATAAACTAGCAGAAGAAGCAAGACAACTTCGTTACGCTGTACAAGTGGAAAGTGAAGATGTGTTTGAGGTAAGTAGTGTACTTGGAATAGTATCTGAATCAAAAGATACACTTAAAAAAGCAGCAAATAAAATACAAAATACAAGTTATTCAAATGGACTTAGTATATATCCGCTAAATTTTAAGCAACTTGATGCGTACAAAGAGTTTTTACCTGCGGTGCCTGTTTCAAGTTATATTCATGATACTGTTTGTAAGATATTCACAACAAGTTCTTTAACATCTCTTTTTCCTTTTTATACTCAAAATCTTGTTGAAGCAGAAGGTATCTGTATAGGGAAGTTCAAGAATAAATTTTGTATGATAAATTTCATGAAAAAAGAAGCCAATAACAATAATATGTTGGTTATTGGAAGTAGTGGAGCTGGCAAGTCATTTTTAGTTAAAAACATGGTTTTGCAGTATTTATATAACGGAGTAAAACAAGTGGTGTTGGACCCGGAAAAAGAATATGTAGGTATAGCAAGGGTTTTAGGAGAAAGAGTAATTTCAAAGGGAAACTTTAACATTATGGAGATAGAAGAAAGTTTTGTTTTGACTTTTGAAAGTGATTACCTAGAAAGAAAAATAGATAACATATGTAAAACTTTAGGAGTAAATAGCATTTTAAATTCAGTTGAGAAGGAAAAAGAAATAAAAGAAAAGTTAAAAGAAATATATGAAGAATATGGAATAACAGGAAACATATCCAGTTTATATAAATCTGAAAACGAATTAAAAATTTATTCTGAAAAGAAATATATATCTAAAAGTAAGTTCCCTGTGATATCCGAATTGGGAAATAAATTAAAAGATATAAAGATGGGAAAAGCAGAAAAACAGGAATTAGTTAAGAGTATAAAATATTTTGAATGTGAAAAGGAGGAGACGGAATCATATGACTTAACTGTATTTGATTTGGAAAATTGTGACGAGAAATATATGACAGCGGTTATGTATAAATTACAAGAGTATTTATCGCCTAATCACGTTATATATATTGACGAAATGTGGAAGCTAATGAAAAGTAGTTGGCTTATAGCTGAGATTGCAAATATGTTTAAAACTATTAGAAAACGTGGTGCAAGCATAGTAGGGATAACTCAAGATATATCTGATATAGCGTCATATAACAACGGTGATTTTGGGAAAAGTATATTTAATAACGCATATACTAAAGTTTTCTTTAAAATGGAGTATTTAGATATAGAAAATATACAAAAGATAATTTTTAAAACAAGAGATTTTTATGAAAAAATAACAAGTTTAAAAAGAGGAAGTGCGTTAATAGAGCAAGGAGGAATGTTTTTAGAAATGGATATTGTTGCATTTCCTGAAGAAGAAAAAATGATAACGGGAGGTATATTATGAAAAAAATATTAGTTGGACTAGATTGTGAAGATTTGGTTGAAAAAATTAAAAAAACTGGAAAGTATATGGTATATGATAGAACTATTTCCTTTCAAGAAGGAGTTCTGAAATATTTAGCAGATAACATGGTAGATGTTATTATAACAAAGGATAGTATTAGCGGTAGTATGACAAAAGAAATATATATGAAACAGTTGCGACTTATAGCTCCAGAAGCAAAAATAATCGTATTTACAGGTAGCTTGGACGAAACGTACAAAGGATTTTTGTTTGCAAACGATATATTTAATGTAATAGAATCTGACGAGATAAGTTTTCTTGATGTATTAGATATGATAGATAATACAAAAGGACAAGTAGTATATAAAAACAAAGATATAAGTGACGCTAAGCCTATGAATGTTATATCTAAAAAGCTTATTGCAGTATTCGGCACAAGCGGAGCAGGTAAGTCATACTTTTCAAGTGCTTTGTCTCAAATGATTAGTAAAAAGCTAAAGTTAAACACACTTCTTTTAGACATGGACGTGTTAAACTCTGCAACGGATATATACAACAATATAAACACATATGATAATTCGCTATTAAAGGTAATGGAAGATATAGACAATGATTGTTTTGATTCTAGTTCGTTATATGATAGTATAACCAGAACAAAGAAAAATTCAAACCTTAGCTACCTTATAAACAACAGTGGAATATATGAAGCTCAAAATAGAATAAGTATAGAATACTATTTAAAAATATACAAAGAGTCTATAGATAAATTCGATATAACAGTTGTAGATTTACCATCTACTCCGTATATAGATGTAGTGCCATATACTTTAACAAGGGCAAACGAAATATTTTTCGTAATAAATCCTAATTTTGTTAGCCTAAGACAAGCGTTAAAGTATCTGGAGCTTATGGTAGATGTATGGGGAGTACCGAAAAATATAATACACGTTATTGTGAATAAAAAAAGAAAATCGTCTTTAGATAAGGCACAAGTCGAAATGTTACTTAGAGGCTACAATGTTTTAATGGAAATAGAAGATAGTGAAATGGTTGAAGAAGTTGTAAATGGTGTAAAAGAAATAGATGAAACTAATATGCGAGGAATAGAAAATGTATATAGGCTAATTGGTGCAGATTTTGGGCCTAAAGGAATAGATGACGCAACTATGTATAGCAAACTTGGCAGAATAAGTGAATTGTTTGGAGTTAAAAAATGATAATAAATCCTTATGACTTTAAAGTACAAAAAGAAGAAGTTGCAAAAGAAGAAAAGCTAGACCTAAAAGTTTTAATTAAAGAGATTAGTGAATACATTTTAAATAATTTTCAGGCATATATAGAGAATGGGAAAAAAGAAGCAGTAAAAAGTGAAATAAAAAAAGAGTTGGAATGTAAATATAAAATAAGTAGTTCTAAAGGACAAGTAGGTATAATACAAGACGTAATGGACAGACTCTTTGGTTATGGCATTCTTCAAAAATATATAGACGATACTGATGTTTCAGATATTAGAGTTGTAAAAAGTGATGCTATATATGTAAAGAAAAAGGGTGTGTGGCAAAAGGTTAAAGATACGTTTGAATCAGAAGACGAACTAAATGAATATATTAGATTTTGTACAATGAAAAACAATGCTGTTATAAATAACGAAGCACCAATATGTATCTTTAGTGACAGAAAGAACGCTTTAAGGTTGGAAGCGGGAATAATGCCTGCAAATGTAGATAGTTCGAGCTTAGTTATTAGAATACATAGAAAAGATAGTAACATGAGTTTGGAAGAGCTGATGTTAAAAGAAGATATGTTAAATGTAGAAATGTACAAGTATATAGTACGTGAGATAAAGAGTTTTAAAAGTTTTGTTATATGTGGAAAAGGTGGAAGTGGCAAAACAACTTTACTTAAAGCGATAATAAACATGTTGCCTGAAGAAGTTGCAATAACTACTTCGGAAGAAACAGCTGAATTATTCATAAATTCTAGAAACGTTATATCACGAGAGTGCATTTTAGACAGAAGTGAAGCAAAGCAAGTAGATTTAGAAAGATTAACGAGGCATAGCTTGGTAATGTCAAATGATGTGTTGGTTTTAGGAGAGTTAAAACGGAGCAGAGGCAAATATATTTTTTGACGCTTTATCTACTGGTCACATGGGACTAGCTACTGTGCATGCGGAGTCAGCAGATGCAGTAATAGACAGGCTAATTACACTAATTAAAAAAGACGTAAGAGCACAGTATTATACAGAAGAATTTTTAAGAAAAAACATATCTCAAAGTGTAGATAATGTAATATTTATGGAAAACTTTAAGATTAAAAATATATCTAAAATATCGCAAAACGGAATATGTGAAGTTAAATTTGAGTTAGAAGAAGGAGTATAAAGTGAAAGTTTTAACAATTGTAGCAATTGAAGTCTTATGGTTTGTTTTAATTGGTTGTATATTGATGGCGTTACAAAACAAGCTAAGTTTAGGTAAAGCTATATTGGAAAACAAAAGAATAGGTAAATATGTAAGAAGTATAAGTAGTAATAAAAAAGAAAAAAAGAAAGTGTTACTAGTTCTTGTAGGTGTAATTTTTTCGTATTTAATCGTGTTTGTTTTTGTATTTCACACAATTAAAATTTTAATCGCTAGTTTAATATTTGCCATTCCAGTATTGTTACTTCCGTATATTTTCATCGAGTTTAAGAAAATTAAAAGAAAAAGAGAAATTGTAAATGGATTACAAATATATTCTTTAAACATTAAAAACAATATTAAAAATGATAACAATATAGTGTTAGCAATGAAAAGAACCAAGGTCGAGGGACCGCTTAAAGAACATATTACGAGGTTTATAAAAGATATAGATAATGGCGTGAATATCTATGAAGCGTTTAACAGATTAGATGTGGCTGTTTCTGTACCTGAATTTAGTGAATTAATACAGACTATACAGATTTGTTATAAAAGTGGAGGTGAATTTTCAAACATACTTGAGATATATTCAAAACAGATTTCAGATAAACTAATAAAACAGGAAAAAGAAAAGGAAAAATCACTTTCTACAGTTATTACACTAGCAGTAATGATTGCATTAAATGTGTTTATGTTAGTTATATATATTCCACAAAATGTAGAATCTGTAATTGCGTTTAGCGGAGGTGTATTAGGTAGGTTTTTAATAGATATAAATGCTATAACAACGCTTCTTTGCTTGTATTTTTTATATAAGATATATAAAATGGAGGAATAAAAATGAGTAGTAGTTTAGATGTTGCTTTAAAGAGCAATAAAGAATTAACAAAAGATATAGATTCTAATGTGAAATTAAAATCTATGACAAATGATTTGGATAAAGGTGTATCTAAAGCAATAGATAACGTTTCAAAGTATATAATAAAGGCGTTGCCTATTCCAGATTGTGCTAAAGATGTGTTGCTAGATGTAAAAAATGCGTTAAAGACAAAGGATGTAAAAGTAATTCTTAGCACTGCTGTAAAAAGTAGTATTAGAGAAGGTTTGGAACTGTTAGGAATGAATAAAACTACAATAAATAGCGTATTTAAGCTAAAAGATGTTGCATTAAAAGGCGGTTTAGGCTTCAATTTAAAAAATTCAATAGACGTTGTATCTAAAAAGTTTTTAAATGGGAATATAGTGTCTGAGCATATTAGTTCATTTTTCAAAGATTTAAAACAGTTTGTGGTATCAAATAAATTTGTTGAAAAATTGGGGGATATATTAAAAAAGTTAAACGACAAGAAGGAAAAGTTTTTTGAGCAGGTAAAAGAGTGGTATAAAAGCTATGAAAAAATGGATGTTGATAAAATGCTTAGTGTTGCAAATAAATTGAAACGCAAGAAGGAATTAATAGCGGAGTATCCAGAGTGTGAGAAGGAAAATGGTGTTATTCAAAACATGACCGCTATGTTAACAGCAAAGCAAAAAAATTCTTCAGAAAATAAAAAACTGTCTCCAATACAGTTGCAACTATGCAATACTTTGTAGTATAATATCCATGGAGGCGGGCGCTATGGAGAGAGCTGTAAGAGCAAAATATCTTGAAAAAAACGAGACTACAGAAAGTAAAAAAACATATAAAAAAGAAAAAGTAAAGGATTACCAAATAATACTTATGATAATAACTCTTGTAATAGCTGTGTTTGTTGTTATTCAAGTCGTACATATGGTAAATTATACACTTGGAAATGAGATGGATATAAACAAGATGTGGCTATATAAATGGGTATTAAATTTAGGTAATTAGAGGTGAAAGTTATGAATTTTTATGATAAAGTACATGATATGATTAGATGTCTTAAAGACACAGCGGAGTACAAAGATTTTGTTGCAGCTAGGAAACAAGTAAAGGAAAATGCTGAGTTGTGTAAAAAAGTAGAAGAATTTAGAGAGCTTCAAAAAGCAGAGCAGATGAAATACATTAAAGGTTTAGCAACAGATGAAGCATCAAAAGCAAAGTTAAGCGAAATGTATGCGGACATTGTTAAAGACGAGCTAGGAGTTAAGTTTTTCCAAACGGAAATAAAGCTAGACGTTATGCTTGCAGATATGCAAAAAATAATATCTGAAGGAATACAAGATGTTGTTGAGTTTTAGTGTATGAATAAAGCTGAATTTTGTAAAAGCGTTTTAAAAGAAGAAGGTAATACTCATACAGATGTGGTTGAAGTAGAAACTACAAACGGAGGGTATTATTCATATGTTACAGATAAAATATATATATCAAATACTACCATAGATGTTACTGCAAAAGATGTGGTAGTATTGTGTCATGAGTGTAGACATTCTATGCAAGACAAGAGGTTACATCTGTTAAATGTGGTACTATCAAATATAGAGATAATACTATTTGTTGCGATTACGCTATATATTTTGTTTGCCAAGTTTAGTATGTGGTGCGTAGCAATATATTTGACATGCAATATACTAAGCATTGTTGTAAGATGTATTTTGGAGTTGCCAGTAATGTTATCTTCATTTGATATGGCTAAAAAATACTGTGATAGCCAAATGAGAGCAGAAATAGAATGTAAGCAAAAACAATCAAAGAAAATGTTACCGCTTGGCATATTAAGCTTCACGTGGTCAAGAATATTTAGAATATGCTTGGTAATAGTGCTTTCAGTAATAGTTTGAGGTTAATATAAAATAAAAAGTGGAGAATATATAGGTTCTCCACTTTTTAGCGTAATACATAAACAAAAGTCGCTTTGTGAAATTATTTAAATCTTATTATATTCTATTTTATCACACTTCACTACATATTAAATCTTTTTATAACTAAGCTAATATCCGAAAATGTAATTTGAGCAGTAGTTGCGTCATTAATAATTACAGATTTTACTTCAAAAGACGCTGGTGCAAAAATTTGAGAAATTGTCGTTCTAGAAAAGTTCATGCTAGAAGTAGTTCCTTCTTCTAATTCAAACTTTTGTATAACTGTTCCAGTGGTTTTGTTAGAGAGAAAGAAGCTTGCCCCGTTTTGTTCTGTTATTCCAGAAACATTACCGGATAAAGTTATTTCATAAATTCCAGTAACTGTTATATCAAAGCTTGAGGCACTTGGAAACGTAAATATGGTTGAAGAATCTGGAATTAACACTTTATCTTTTAGTACCAATGACCTAGCGTCTTTTGTATCAGAAAATCCCGTAAAAAATATTGCGTTATATGCTGTTGGTCCAACGCCCGCTCCAGCTGGCCCTTGTGGGCCTGTGTCGCCTTTTTCGCCTTGTGGCCCTTGAGGTCCAACATCTCCGGCTTCTCCTTTTTCACCTTGAGGCCCTGTGTCACCTTTTTCACCTTGCGTACCAGTAGCACCTTTTGGAATATAGAAAGTTAAGTGATGTACCATGTTTTCAAAGTCGTCCATGACTTGTGCTTCTTCGTCAGCAGTTAGCGTTTCGGTTCCGTCTACACTAATATGCTCCGTTCTTCCGATTTCACCAGGTAAGCCTCTTGGACCGGTGTCACCCTTTTCACCAGGTTCTCCTTTTGCTCCCATAGGAATTTTAAAGTCTAAAACGATGTTTTCGTTTGTTCCAGAATTTGTAACATCAGCTTGTTCATTTGGCATTACTGTTTCGGTATTTCCAACAGTAATTGATGTAAAGCTGCTATCTCCTTTATCTCCCTTTTCACCTTGAGGCCCAGTATCGCCTTTCTCGCCTTGAATTCCTTGAGCTCCGGTTAGTCCTTGAGGTCCGGTTGCACCAGTAGGGCCAGGTGGACCTTTTAGACAAGACAGAAAGTTTGGATAACCGAGGCAGCGTTTGTTATTAAAGCAATTATTCATGAGTTACCTCCTTTTTATATAGATAAATATATTCTATATATATTATGAAAATAGCAAAAGAAATGTTAAATCTTTGCTAAGAATTATACAATGAGGAATATTATTTGCCAAAATTTAAATAACAGTATATAATATGTGTGAGGTATAAGTTATGCAAGAAAAATTTATGAAAGAAGCTATAAAAGAGGCGAAAAAAGCACAGGCAAAAGATGAAGTGCCAATTGGTTGCGTTATAGTAAAAGATGGTAAAATAATTGCAAGAGGACACAATTTGAGAGAAACAAAAATGAATAGTCTGTTGCATGCAGAAATAATTGCAATAAACAAAGCGTGTAAAAAACTTAAAAACTTTAGATTAGAGGACTGTGAATTGTATGTTACAGTAGAACCTTGTCTTATGTGTGCGGGAGCTATTGTACAGTCAAGAATTAAAAAAGTGTATTTTGGAACTCCTGATGAAAAATATGGTGCAGTTGTGAGCGTTTGTAATGCGTTTGATGTAAAATCTAATCACAAAGTAGAATTTGAGAAAGGACTACTTAGCACCCAGTGCCAAACGATAGTCAAAGACTTTTTTAAAAGTTTGAGGGAAAAGAAAAAAGAAGAAAAAAGCTGTTGCAGATAGAATATGTAAAGCGTTATACATCATATAATTTATTTAGGTGAATTATGTTGAATATATTATTTATTAAGAAAAAGTTTTTATTAATTGCTGGCGTATTTTTAATATTGCTATTTGCAGTAATATCTTTTTTACAGGAAGAAACAGTAGAATGTTTTACACCTGCTACGAATAAAAGAGTAATTGTAGACGCTCGGCCACGGCCTTCCAGACAGACGGGACTAGCTCTAAAAGTGGTGTAACGGAATCTGAAATAAATCTAGAAATAGCTCTAAAACTTCAAAAATATTTGGAACAGTCTGGTTCGACAGTTATATTAACAAGAAGTGACGAAAATGGTATATATGAGCTGGATGCTAAAAGTATTCGAGAAAAGAAAATAAGCGACATGAACAAAAGGGTAGAAATAGGGAATAATAGCGATGCAGATATTTATGTGTCTATACACCTTAATTATTACCAAGATTCAAAGTATAGTGGGTGGCAGACGTTTTACCAGCAGCAAAGTAGCGAAAGCAAGAAACTGGCTACAATTATTCAGCAACAACTTAATAATAATTTCGATAAAACAAATACAAGAATTCCTATGCAAATTAAAGGTGTATATATAATGGATAAAGTGACTATTCCGACAGTAATTGTAGAATGCGGATTTTTATCTAATACCGAAGAAGAAGCTTGGCTTCAAACAGAAAAACACCAAAGTGACATTGCGTGGGGAATATATATGGGTGTGCAACAGTATTTTCATGAAAAAGAGTAAGTAAAAAACGACGAATGATAAAATAAAACTAGATGTTTGAATGTTTTTCAAATATCTAGTCTTAAGTTTATTTGGTGCTCCCGAGACGAATCGAACGTCCGACCAACAACTTAGGAGGTTGCTGCTCTATCCACTGAGCTACGGAAGCATACTAGTATTATACAAAAAAAACAAAACAATTTCAATATTTAATTGCATTTTGCAACAATTTATTATATAATATTAAAGAATGCAGCAGTAGCTCAACTGGATAGAGTAACGGACTACGAATCCGTCGGTTGGGGGTTCGAATCCCTTCTGCTGCACCAGATTAGACTTAGAGCTTTGCTGTAAGTCTTTTTGTTGATATTAGTGAATACTACCGGCTAAGCCGGTAGTTCTAAAAAAGCTTTA
>CAYZTN010000036.1:0-12757 GCA_964481385.1 uncultured Clostridium sp.
TTAAAAATCGGAACTTACCATTGCGAACTGGAAGTTACCTTTTCAATTCACCATTTTTTTCAGCTTCGGATTTTGTCCCTTAGTGCAAATATCATATAAATATTAGGTAACGCCATAAATGCATTGGCAATGTTAGATATACTCCATACTACCTCCAAGCTTAATATACATCCTAGATATACACAAGTTATATACACGAATATATATACATATACAACATATTCTTTCTTTACCAAATATCTTATTGCCTGTTCTCCATAAAATTCCCAACACGGTACAGTGGCTATTGCAAATACACTAATGCAAAAGGTTAGCAATAATTCTCCAAAAGGTATCTTACCAAATGTCATACTAAGCATTGTAGCTGTATTCGAGATATTGTACGCTCCAGATATAACTATTGTAATACCAGTCAAAACACATAAAAGCAACGTATCTACAAAAACGCTATATGACATTATATATGCAGTAGTTTTTACATCTTCCACATCTTCAGTAGTAGCAGAAAATATTGGTGCACTTCCCATTCCTGCTTCGTTAGAAAACATCCCCCTTGAAAAGCCAACACTCATACACTGTATAATTCCAACTCCAACTACTCCACCAGCTACTTGCTTTAGACCAAACGCCGCTTTACATATGCTTTTAATTGCTACACCAAGTTCGCCTAAGTTACTAAAAATAACCATACCACACAGTATAACATATATTGCGGTACAAAGCGGAATTATGTAGCTGTTAAGTTTTGCCATCTTGCGCTTTCCACCCAAAATCACATAACCGGAAATAGTCGTTATAACTATAGCTACAACTGTTTTGCTAATGTTATACTCCTCTACAAAAACCTGAGCCAAAGAATTAGACTGTACCATTGCCCCCATCCCAATAGTAGCAATTAATGTAAATATAGCAAAAAGTACACCTAGAAATCTTTTATCTAAAACCTCATCTAACACATACATAGCTCCACCAAAGAAACCTTTTCTCTTTTCGTTTTTCCTATACTTTAACACTAAATAATTTTCAGCATAAGAAATTGGCATAGCAATTATTCCGGACACAAATATCCAGAATATACTTCCAATACCACCAATAGAAATTGCAGTTGCAACTCCGGTAATATTCCCTATTCCTAAAGTTCCAGCAAGTATTGTCATCAAAGCATTAAAAGGAGTTATTTTTCCTTTCTTACTCCCTTTTATTTTAGATATAACGGTTAAGGTTTTTATCTGAGGTAATTTAAGATTTAATGTTAAATATATTCCAAGTGCAATAAATATACCTAAAAACTGTGGTCCCCATACTATATTTTCCACTACACATATAACATTTTCTATCATATAACTATTATATTTAACATTTAAAATAATAATTCCACAAACTAATTCTCCAAAAACAATTCATTTGACTTTTACATACACCTAATGTATAATATATGCGTAATTTCGTTTAATCCAATAGTAATTACTACTGGTACATATTTTTTATTTAATTAAAGGAGATTTTAACTATGATAAACTATGACCTGATTATTGTAGGAGCAGGCCCCGCCGGAATTTTCACAGCATATGAAGCAATCCGCCTCAACCCTAATATTAAAATTTGCATCCTGGAAAAGGGTGTAGAACTTTCTAAACGCAAATGCCCTGTGGCTGAAGGCAAAATTAAAACATGCGCTAGGTGTAAAAACTGTAGTATCATGCATGGATTCGGTGGAGCAGGTGCTTTTTCCGACGGCAAATATAACATTACAAATAACTTTGGAGGCACTCTTTACAAGTATATAGGAGAAGAAAAGGCTCTTGAGCTTATGGAGTACGTTGATAGTATAAATATCAAATTTGGTGGTCAAAATGCTAAGATCTATTCTACTGCCGATACTCCGCTAAAAAAGATTGCACTTCAAAACGGTCTCAAGTTGTTAGATGCAAAAGTTCGCCATCTTGGAACTGATGTAAACTATATCGTACTCCAAAATATGTATAACTTTCTCATTAATTCTGGCATATCAATTTTGTTTAATTCAGAAGTAGAACAAATATGCAAAGATGGAAATCGTTTTAAAATCACAATGATTGACAACTCAACTATTTTATCTTGCAATACTCTTGTTGTTGCTGTCGGTCGTTCTGGCTCAAAATGGATAGGAACTCTTTGCTCCAATCTAGGAATAAAAACAACAAACAACAAAGTAGATATTGGTGTTAGAGTTGAGTTACCAGCTGAGATTTTTGAAAATATAACATCACAAGTCTATGAAAGCAAACTTGTATATAAAACTCCAACATACAGTGATATGGTACGAACGTTTTGCATGAATCCCCACGGAATTGTAGTAAATGAAAATACACGTGGAATCATAACTGCAAACGGGCACAGTTATAGCGACGAAAGTATGTACACCAATAATACAAACTTCGCCTTGCTTGTTTCAAACCAATTCACCGAACCTTTCGAAAACAGCAATGAATATGGAGAGTCAATCGCTAAACTTTCAAATATGTTAGGTGGTGGTCTACTTGTTCAACAGTTTGGTGACTTAATTCGTGGACAGAGAAGCACTTTAAAACGCATGCAGAAAGGTTTTGTAACCCCAACTCTTACTGCAACCCCAGGTGATTTGAGTTTAGTGTTACCAAAACGACAACTCGATGACATAATCGAAATGATTTATGCGCTAGACAAAATTGCTCCTGGAACGGCAAATCCTAGCACTCTACTTTATGGAGTTGAAGTGAAATTCTATAATTCAGAAGTAGAGGTAAATGAACACCTTGAAACAAAAATTGCAGGTCTCTTCATAATAGGTGATAGTTCAGGTGTTACTCATTCACTTTCACATGCAAGTGCAAGTGGTATACATGTAGCACGTTATCTTTACTCATAATGTAAGGAGGAAGGAGTTTTAACTTATGACTACTGTTAAATTCTTTGTTATTGGATTATGTTCGATGATTGTATTTCTGTCATGGTCTTGCATGTACTTGTCAAATGAACTTGATGCCCCAAAACTAGTTAGTGCCTTCTATGGTTTTATCTCTATAGCTTTTTTTGTATATGCCATTGCATATGCACTAATTGAATAAGTTACTTTTAATCGTTGAGACACATTCTAGTGTCTCAACGATTTTTAGTGCTATCAAAATTATTATATACAACTTTTTACCCATATTACAATTGATATAAATATCAATTGTAATGTCTAATAATGTTTTCATATATTGAGACACAAGTTTTTAAAAGTTGTTTAATTAAAACTACAACAAATAAATGTACAACCATATTTGATAACTATAAAAACAATGAGCTTGAAAAATTAGAATTATACTTTTTCTAAAATCGGGTTGCAGTAAAATTGCAGTACTAACGATTAAATAGTGTCATTTGGGACGTTTCAAAATGACACTATTTAATTGTTTCTCAAAAAAAGCACCGAAAAATCAATGATTTCGGTACTTAAATTGTGGTGGGAAAGACCGGAATCGAACCGGTACGAGGTTTAACCCTCGCAGGATTTTAAGTCCTGTGCGTCTGCCAGTTCCGCCACTATCCCATCTACAAGATATATCTTAACATTATTTTAGCTTATTGTCAATATTTTAAGCCAATTTTATTAAGTTTTTTTGTGACTCCTTTCACAAGATGTAACAAAACTACCTTTCGGTAGTCTTAATTACAATCTTGGATGAGCTTTTAAATACTCATCTCTTAGCTTTAAATCAGCTACATGCGTATACATCATAGTAGATGCTACATCCGTATGTCCTAATAATTCTTGTACAGACTTTATCTCTGCTCCATTTTGTAACATATGAACTGCAAAAGAATGACGAATTGTATGTGGTGTTAATTCTTTTTCAATCTTCGCTTCATCTTTATACTGTTTAAGTATTTTCCAAAATCCCTGACGAGTCATTTTTTGGCCATTCGCGTTTATAAACAAACTTTGCTCTTCTTCCGTTTTAATAAGCAATGGTCTAACATTTTCCACGTATTCTTTTAGATATCTTAAAGCTGTGTTAGAAACAGGAATTATCCTCTCTTTATTCTTCTTTTTAACTTTTATATATCCTGAATTAACATTAACATCAGCCATTACAAGAGATACTAACTCCGTCACTCTAATTCCAGTCGCATACAAAAGTTCAAGCATCGCCTTATCTCTTTGGCCTTTAAGATCTTTTGTGCTTGGTTGTTCCAACAATCTTTCAACTTCACTTACAGATAATATGGATAATTCTTTTTTCTCGACCTTAGGAGAAGAAAGACCAATAGCAATATTGGTTTCAACCAATTTATTTCTTAATAAATATCTATAAAAAGCTTTAATAGATGCCACATTTCTAGAAATTGTAGCATTAGACTTTCCAATAGTTGTAAGATAAACTATATATTTTTGTAAATCTTCTTCTGTCGCCTCAAACATTTTTTTATCTAAACTTTTAAAATATATCATTAATTGATTAATATCTCTTTCATAAGAGAGTAAAGTATTTTTAGACACTTGTCTACTTTTCAAATGTTCAATAAAGTCTTGAATTATTAGTTCCATGGTTCCTCCCTTTGCAGTACATATTCTGCTTAATTACGCTAATATTTTACAACAAATTAACATCATTTGCAAGCTTTTTGTTACTTTTTTATGTAAATTTCAAATATTATTTAAAGTAGTTTTCCGGGCAATGTTTAGAATAGAAAAAACACCACGAAATTTTTAAAAAATCGTAGTGTCATAATACAATTTACGCTTCTATTTTAATTCCAGGTCCCATTGTAGTAGAAACTGCAACAGATTTTAAGTAAGTTCCTTTAGCTGCTGCTGGCTTTGCTTTAACAATAGCATCCATAAGTGCAACATAGTTTTCTTTTATTTTTTCTTTACCAAATGAAACTTTACCAATTGATGTATGAATTATATTATTCTTATCTAATCTATACTCAACTTTACCTGCTTTGATTTCAGCAACTGCCTTTGCAGTATCTTGAGTTACTGTTCCAGCTTTAGGATTTGGCATAAGACCTTTTGGTCCTAATATCTTAGCGATACGTCCAAGTGCAGGCATCATATCTGGTGTTGCAACAACTGTATCAAAATCTAACCAGTTTTCACTAGCTATTTTTGCTATCATGTCATCATCACCAACGAAATCTGCTCCAGCTGCTTCAGCTGCAGTTGCTTTATCTCCTCTAGCTAAAACTAAAACTTTTTTAGATTTACCAGTTCCATGAGGAAGTACTATTGTACCTCTTACTTGTTGATCTGCCTGCTTAGAGTCTACTCCAAGTTTAACATGTAATTCAACAGACTCATCAAACTTTGCTTTAGGTAATTTTTCAATTAACTCTACAGCTTCATCTATTGTGTATGCTCTAGCTTCTACAAGGTTTGCTGCTTCTTTCATTCTTTTGCTCTTATTCATTTATTTTCCCCTCCTTTGGTTTTAACGAGTATCTATACTCTCCCATTATTATTCAGTAACGATTATCCCCATTGATCTTGCTGTTCCTTTTATCATAGAAACGGCTGTCTCTAAAGAGGCTGCGTTCAAGTCTTGCATCTTTGTTTTTGCAATTTCTTCTACTTGAGACAATGTAACTTTACCTACTTTGTCTTTTTGTGGTTTACCAGAACCACTAGCTATTCCTGCTGCTTTTTTAAGTAATACTGCTGCAGGTGGTGTCTTTGTAATAAATTCAAATGATTTATCTTGGTATACTGTAAGCACTACTGGAAATACCATTCCTGCGCTTTTTGCAGTTCTTTCATTAAAATCTTTACAAAATTGCATAATGTTAATTCCTGAAGGTCCTAATGCTGGTCCTACTGGTGGTGCTGGTGTAGCTTTACCTGCTTCAATTTGAAGTTTAATTACATGAGTTATCTTCTTCTCTGCCATCTTTTTTCACCTCCTTAAAATGCTTCAAAATATATGCTATTCATATACTTTTTACTAAATTTTTTGTATCTGGTCAAAACCCAATTCTACTGAAGTTTCTCTACCAAACATATTAACTTTAACGTTAACTCTTTGCTTTTCCTTATCTATGGACTCAATTACTCCTGGATAATTATAGAATGGTTCCGAAACAATTGTTACAGAATCTCCGACTTCAAAATCTACATTTAAAATTTCCTCAGAAATTCCTAAACTCTTCATTTCAGACTCGGTAAGTGGCAACGGCTTATCACCCATACCAACAAAATTAAATACACCTTTAATTCCATTCACTACATACCAAGTTTCATCCGTCATGACCATCTTCACAAGAACATAGCCAGGAAAAACTTTTTTTATAGACGTTTTTTGTTTTCCATCTTTTATTTCTATTTCTTCTTCCATAGGTATAATAATTTGTTCAATCTTTTCTTCTAAACCACGATTCGCAATGATTTTTTCCAAAGTTGCTTTAACTTTGTTTTCATAACCAGAATATGTATAAATTACATACCAATTAGATAAAGATTCATTTTGTGTTTCTTCTGACATTGAAACCATCAACTCCTATCCAATCCAATTAGTTATCAATTCCCATAGTTTTGCATCCCCTGATTTCAAAACTAAATCTACTAGTAAAACAACAACCGCAATAACAACTACAAGTCCGATAACCCATAATACATTATTAGCAACTTGCTTACCAGTTGGCCATACAACCTTCTTAAGTTCTGACCTCATATCTTTTAAGAATCCTTTTGCCACCTTGTTCACATCCTTTACTTAGTTTCTTTGTGTGTTGTATGTTTCTTGCAAAACTTACAGAACTTATTCATTTCCAACCTTTCAGTTGTAGTTCTTTTATTTTTACTTGTTTCATAATTTCTCATTTTACATTCAGTACAAGCTAGTGTTACATTTTCTCTCATGACTTCGCACCTCCTAATATGCTTACCTAATACATGCTATATAATTTTAGCATAATGAGGCTCAGAAGTCAACAAAATGTGAGTTTTTTTATGTAAATTTATTTTATGTCTACTAACTTTTTTTACTCTTTTGTATGTTGTATGCAAAATGAGCAACAAGTTTATCTGGTAATATCTTAACCGCAAAGCGAGTAAGCTTCATAAAAGTACCAGGAACAATGACAAGTTTTTTCTTAAACATACACTTTAATGCATATTCCGTTACATCGTCACTTTGAAGTGATTTTACAGTAAAACGTACTCCTGCAACATTATTAAAATTAGTATCTACAGGCCCGGGGCAAAGACAAGATATGTGTACATTGCTTTTATCTCTTTTTAGTTCTTCGTAAACAGCTTGGCTTAGCCTTAAAACATAAGACTTACTTGCATAATACGCTGCCATTAAAGGTCCTGGCTCAAATGCTGCAGATGATGCTACATTTAATATATACCCTTTATCTTCTTCTTTAAATTTTTTCAAAAATAACTTAGTTAAAACGTGCACTGCCTTAATATTTACGTCTATCATATTTAGCTCTTTATGCAAATCCGTTTCGTCAAATCCACCAAACACGCCAAACCCCGCATTGTTTATTACTATGTCTATATCTTCTTTTTTCAAACTTTCATAAAGCTCGATACAATTATCCACATTTCCTAAATCCATAGATATAATCTCTGTATCTGTTTCAAGTTCCATTTTTAATTTATTAAGCCCTTCTATGTCTCTTGCAACCGCAATTATGTCATAACCCATTTTACTTAATTTTCGTGCAAAGTCACGCCCTAATCCACTACTTGCTCCCGTAATTAACGCTTTCATATATTTTCCTCCTAAACTTTTACGCATACACTGCTACTAATTTATCTTTTGCAACTACTGGCAATATCTTGTATGCGCCAAGTTCTGCTTTATTTAGCCTTACAACCTCATATGTACCATACTCACTATCAATACTCTGGTTTTTAAATTCTTCACCCGTCCCGTTTTTCGGCTTTCCTTTTACTACTTTTGCAAAATAATATTTTTCAAATTTATCTAACTCTTCAACATAATCTTCAAAAAAGAATTGTTCTATCTGTACTTCCACGTCTAGTTCTTCTCTTGCTTCACGAATCCCTGCAGTTACATAGTCTTCACCCTCGTCCAACATTCCACCTGGCAAAACATAAAACTCTTGCACTTTTCCGTCTATTTTCTTTCTTCTTTTAATAAATATAACCGAATCTTTTTCCTCTATAATAAGTCGTGTTGCTTTTTTCAAATCTATCACCTCGTACATATTTAGTATATCACAAATAAGGGAAATATAACAACAATTTGCCTTTTATTTTTCTTATGCATTCTTTTTCAAATGATTTTGTGGTATAATGCCTTTTATATAACAAAGAGGTAAATATGTTAAAAAGTATTAAATACATGGATATATCTTATTCTGAAAGCGATTTAGAATATATATCTGAAATAACAGATTTTTTGGATAAAAACACAGATGAAATAGTATCTTTTTTTGAAATAACAGACTTTGGAGAAAAGATACATGTAACGTTATATAACGACTTAAACACATTTAGAACCGACGCCCAAAGAATTACAAACAAAGTCTTTCCAGACTGGTTTTGCGGTTTGTCTTATAACAACAGTATAATGGTACTTAGTCTTAGTGAATATGTAAAAACAAAAGGACACGAAAAACACACTTTAAACAACTTAGAGCGCTTAATACTTCATGAATTTGTCCACTCTTGTCACAGACGAGTTTCAAAGATAAACTGTGCATGGCTTGCCGAAGGCTTAGCTTGTACATTATCTCATCAATATGATAAAACGCCCCTAGTAATTAACGCTTCATTAGAAGATATTTTAAGTAAAAAGGTAGACTACAAAAACTATAACACACTACTCCGATTTGCATATACCACTTATGGCAAGGAATATATATTAAGACTTATACATGACAATCAGTTTCTAATAGCTGAAACCCCTAAGCTATACAGTAAAGCTGTAAAATTTTTAAATAATAAATGATTTTGACATGAAGAAAGCACCCAAATATGAGTGCTTCTTTCATAAAAGTTACTTACCAAAGTACAGTAACCATTTTAGTTTCTGAACTTCAATCTTTTCTTCTTTCAAATCTTTAATTATTTGATTATTGGAAAGATAAACTTCAATCTGTTTTTGTACAATCTCATTTGACTTAAGTTCAGGATACAGCGTAGCAAGAGTTATTGAACTTTCAGCTTTTAAGTCTTTATACGTATCGGTTTCATGATTCATATACTCTTTTACCGCGATGTCTATCTGTTCCTCAATTTTAACATTTTCCTCTTGGTACATAGTTATTTTTTCATCAATTACATATGATGTAAATAACTTATATGCATTAAAACACATAATAACAGCGAGCGCAAAAACGGTCATAACAAACGCTATCCCCAAAGAAATAGCACCAATTTTACCATCTTCACTTCTCGACCTATTATACCAAATCACACTTGCAATAATTCCTATAATTCCCAATACCAATAGTAATATAAACATAACTTGTTCTCCTTTACGTATAATTTTTTGTGTTTAGTTTAAAGCGATGTCGTGAGATATGCTGCCATATGGTACTTCAAACACATAAGAAGTTTCGCTTGCACCGATTGCAAAAGTCCAGAGCCAACGCTTAGGCTTTGCTTCGTATACCCTAAGTACAGCCTTGGTAGTATTTGTTTCAAGTTCCTTTACGTTTTTACTTACAGTTTTTAATTCATACATTTTACCTTCTTTATCAGTAATATTGGGTACTTCTACCCTATATGAATACACATTACCTGCTGTTACGCTCACATAAAAAAGTCCGCCACCACCCTCAGATTCAACGGAATTGTTTAGAGATACGAGTTCAATTTCTTCTTTAAGTTCAGGTTCATGGTAACCAGCTAACGGTATAAATAGCGGAGCAAACACTGAAAGGAAGAGGCAAAATACTGCGATATACAGCATACCATCAAAGTCTAGTTTTACCGCTAAATAAAAAAGCAGCATACTTAGTCCAACCCCTATAACAATTGTAAGCATATTTTTTCCTCCTAAAAAATTATTTTTTGAATATATATTTTGCTTGCATGAGAATTTTAACATAAACTATGTGATTTTTCAAGGTGGACCACATTATTATGTAAAACGCAGACATAATTACCGCCACAAAACACTCAATGCACAATTCCTGTACATTGAGTGTAAATCATCTCATATTACTTTAAGCAACATATAGTCCACGATTTTATTAACAATTATATTATCTTAATTATGGCTTTAATGCTGTAATTGGCAACACATAAATTCCGTCTGGTCTTTTTATAACTGCATCGTACAAACCACATATCACACACATAAACTTAGGCTTAACTTCTACTAACTCATAAAACTTTTTCAAGCTTGCAACCGCCTCTTCTTCTTTATTCGCACCTAATTTTATTTCTATTGCTCCATATTCTCCATCAGCAATTTCTACTATTGCATCTACTTCTACTCCAGTATCATTCTCTCTATAATGATATAGCTTTGCTCCTATACTCTCTGCATATATTTTTAAATCTCTTTCACATAAAGCTTCAAAATACAAGCCCATTGTTTCTAAATCATTTATTAATTTTTCTGGAGTAATATTCAAAATCGCACACCCTAATGATGGATCTACAAAATGTCTTTTAGGATTCTTTCCTACGTTTAATCTTGAACGTATCCTATACATAAAAGCGTTTTGATTTTCAATTAAATGTAATCTGTTTAGCACGTTTAAATAGTCTGTAACTGTATTTCTACTTATAGTAACCTCTTCTTCTGTCCCATTATCGTCGATATCCTTCATTAACACATTATTAGTTGAAATTGTACTTTCATTTCTCGCAAGAGATCTTAATAGCATTTCCATTTTTGTTTTATCTCTTTTCATCCCATCTATTTCAATTATATCTTTATCCAATACTGCTTGAATATAACTTTTAGCTATCTTCATAGCTCCTGTTACGCTAATACTAATAGTTTCAGGCCATCCTCCTCTTACAATTAATTCTGCTAATCTTTTTAATTCTACCTTGTTTACTAGTTTATTTTTTACTTTATTTTCAAATAAATCTTTTAAAGAAACATCTCCGCTAGAATCTCCTGATTCATATAAAGACATTGTATACATTTTCATTTTGCAAATTCTTCCCGCACCAGAGTGATGTATTTTATCACTTACTGGAACACTTGAACCCGTTAAAATATATTTACCCCTTTCTTTATCTTGGTCACATTTGAATCTAACTGCATCCCATATTGCAGGTACTTCTTGCCATTCATCAATAAGTTCAGGTTTATCTTTATCCAAAACTAAATCTACATCCATTTCCGCTAAATGTTTTTCTCTAAAATTATCTGCTGTATTATTTAAATATATTACACTATTTGAATGATTTAAAGCCGTCCATGTCTTTCCACACCATTTTGGTCCTTCAATGCTAATTGCACCAAAAACTGCTAAATTTTCTTCTATCTCCTTATCTATTAATCTCGGCATATAACCTTTTTTTGTTAATTTCATTAACTTCACCTCTTTTCTAGAATATCATAATTCTTTATTTTTTTCAATATCAATTGTGCATTTTTTGAGTATTTTGTTGTGCATTTTTTGACTAATTCGTTGTGCATTTTTTGAACAGTTGTAGTGTAATAAAATTAAAATTGAATTATCTTATTTTATGTGCTGTTATGACTGTAAAGCTTTTAGCATTTACAGTAAGCTTTATATTATCTAATTCAAAATAATAGTTTTTACCTTGCTTGTACACATTACATTTTTCATTCTGAATTAAGCTTTTACAAAACTCTATTACATTAACACATTCTAGTCCAAGATTTTTCTTAATTCTAACTTCACAAAGTGGCATTGTATGTAGTGACTTTTGTATAATTTGTATTTCTTCTTTATTTAGCTTTTCGTGGTATAAAGCCTTCTGCGAACTTATACTTTTCTCTATTTTTAACATACATATACCCTATTATACTAAACACTACCGCTCCTATAAAATTAACAAACAAATCTTTCATGGTATCTATCAAACCAATGTCTAAATAGCCATTTTCAATGACTGTAACCGTTCCGTCTTTTGAATACACTTCAGTTCTTTCAATATTCCTAATTCTTACTGGCACATTTTCATTATTCTCATTTAATGCAACTGAATATATATTAGTAACTATTCTATCTTTTTGCATGTCTAGACTTGCAACATTATCTGCTGCAAATTCATAAAACTCCCAAAGTATTCCTATTGTCATTGAAAAACAAAATGCAACTATTGCAATATATAGCGGAGATAAATTAAACTTTGCGTTACTTTGATTTAACAAATCCACAAGTGAAAAGCCAATTCCAGCACATATAAAGCCGTTTAGAGTGTGAAGTAATGTATCCCAAAATGGTATAATTCCATAAAAATTATGTATTTCTCCAAGTATTGCAGACGCATATATAAACATATATACAATTATCTCTAGTAAGCTTGGTATACCTATTTTAAACTTTTCTGATACTATTGTTGGAAGTGTAAATAAAATTAAAGCAAGAATACACATAGCAACGTTTAATATACTTCCCTCTATTATCTGAAATACCATACTTACAATTACTAGTATTCTTAATACTAAATACACTACAATGGATTTTTTATTTGTTTCTTTATATTTATCCCTCATCATTTTTGAAAAAGATTTTATTTTCATAACTCTTTACACCCTACCTTTTTTACAGCAAGTATTTTAGCATAGGAAGTGTACAATGTCAAACAACCCAAGTTTGCCACTTAACAGGT
>CAYZTN010000037.1:0-12678 GCA_964481385.1 uncultured Clostridium sp.
TTTTTTTAACTTTAATCTAATTTTAAGTATAAAGCTACTCTAAATCCGCGATAATCTAAAGCATACCATGGCCAAAGATTAGGGCCACGTCTTCCAGCAGCA
Organism: uncultured Clostridium sp.; assembly: GCA_964481385.1. Classification (GTDB taxonomy): domain Bacteria; phylum Bacillota; class Clostridia; order TANB77; family CAG-465; genus UMGS1649. The sequence goes on from CAYZTN010000037.1 coordinate 103, forward strand.
ACTCCATAACCCGCACTACCGAGTTTGTGAATACCATCCTCCACGCGAAATAGCCGCGTCACTTTCTATTTCCATGGTAAACTCTACTACATTTCCTGCCAAATCATATATATTTTTAGCTTTCCATGCTTCACTTCTTCCCGTTGTATAATCCATATTATCAACGCCACTGAACTCTTTTGCTGCACCTTCAGAATTTAAACAATTTCCCCAAGATGTCGAATTTATAATGTTATGATCTTTATCTGATACAAAATTCATTATAGCGTCCCACTGAACTCCATAACACAACGTCGATACTACACTTTGATGATTGGCATACATATTAGAAGCTAAATACACCGCACCTGTATTGCCACTATTTCCAGCATTTTTACCCCAAGGTACATAGTTATATACAAAAGCTCCTTTTTTGCTTACCACTTTATGCAGATCAGTTGTACCTGTTCTAGCTTTTTTAGCCTCACCATCTCCTGCTTCAAAACGTGCTATATAAAAGCCATGATAATACTGTACGGATTTACACATTTTATAATAATCCTCTTCTGCTCCCGCATAAGAATTATATGGCTCAATACGAGTTTCTACATCATAATCTCCAGTCATTTTATATATACCTGATCCACTAGATGTTTCTTCTGCCTCTCCTCTTTTAAATACGTCCGTAAAACTTTTATATAACCCGGTTGTTGTATCCGGAACTTCACCTTCTTTTATTTCATACTCCACTGGTACCCATACAAATTGATTTTCCTCTACATCTTCAATAACCATTCCTGTATCTTTAGTTCCTTCTACATAATTAAAACCACTTGGAATTAATACATTTTCTCTTTTAACAATTACCTTCTTTTTAGTATCATTCCACGATATTTCCGTTACGCCTATTGTAACTGGTTCAGGATTATATCCCATAATTCCATCTGTATACATCAACGCTTTCATTTCTTCTATTTGTTGCGCCTCTGTCTTTTTCACAGCGTCACTTGCCTCTTCTATTATATTGGTATTAGATAAACTTACTATTACTGATGTAGCCAATATGCTTAAAACTAATATAGTTATTACTAGTACAATTAACGATATCGCTTTTTTGTTTTTCATTTACTTTCCTCCTTATGTTTCTTAATAGAAAAAACGCACAAAAACACCTGTACCTTACACGCAAAACATGCGTGCAAAACACAGGCCAACATTAAATTGTCCTTGAAAGCTTCTATTTAGAAGGCTTTTCGCCCCCCCCATTTATATATTTTTCCATCTTTTTTCATACGTTTTCTCCTTGATTTATTCCATTATATATCAATGTTTCATAAATTGCAATGCACAAACAACATTTAACTATTTATTTAAGTCAACATTAAATCACACTAGTTCTACCTAAGGTTTACTTTCCGCTTAAATAGTGTTTCTCCTAAAAACACCGTCACCCAATTTGGTGACGGTGCTAAAAGATTATAAAGAGTTATCCGTTACGGATGTACCTCTATTTCTAGAAGCCTCTCTTTTCTTTTTATTCCTTTCACGATTTTTCCTCAAACTTGTTACGTAGAATGCTAACCATATCATTCCATCTGCAAAAATGGTAATCAGCAGAATACCTGCGCCGGCTCTACCTTGTATGTAGATTATTTCGCGTTGAATCAAATCCAACGTATAGTTATTATCCGGCATGTCTTTGACTTCAAAGACATAACACTTACCATCTATAGTTACTTCATAGTAACCATTTTTCTTGAACTGGAGCGTTATTTCAGCACCTGTCCTTTCTTGCGTCACATACTCCGAGTTGTACGTGATATATGCCTTACCGACATACTCACCAGGTACTCGCACTATAGCGTTATCTCCTACGACTTTAATTCTTCTCGGCCACAGTATACTACGTGTGACAGAAAAAATTGCGATCGAAAAAAAGAGTAAAAGGATTATCGACACGATGCGCCGTGTCTTTGCATTAGAGAACATATATTCAACCTCCTTTAATAATTTTCTTAAAGAATACACAATTCTCTTATTGTCATTGTACCAGATTTTTGAGAAAAAGTCAATATTATGTAAACATTTTCTCTTGTTTTTCAACCATTTATTTAAGTATTTATTTAAGTTTTTTACATCGACTTCATATTCTTTTTACATATTCCAACATAATTACAGTATTTACAGTTTTTTTCTTTTTCTGAAGGCATAACTTGCCCTTTAACTAATTCATCAGCTATGTCTTTCAAAATATTTTTCATATTGACACATTCCTGTAAAAATTTTTCTTCATTTAGTGATTTCTCTTCATTACTAAGTTTTCTGCTTGTCATGTCTATATATGAACTGCTTGGAGTAGCAAATTTATTATCTAGTTTTTTTAGCACTTCAACATCGTTTAAATAAATACCTTTCATTTTCATCTTTTCTATTAATTTTTCAGATATTTTATCTTCCTCTACACATTCAGATAAATTAAGCAAATCTGTATTTAATGTAAAATATGACACTGCTGCAGGTATAACTGTATTTTTCTCGTCTATTTTCTCTTTATTTTCTAAGAGTGCTGCCATATATGTCATAAGTTGGAGTGCTACACCGTCTTTTACATCTGAAAGTTTTAAATCTTTACCAGATGACTTGTAATCTACTACTCTTAAATACGTTACTTCGTTTAGTTTTGCAACATCTACTCTATCTATTTTTCCTCTCAAATACATTTTACTACCATTAGAAAGTACAACTTCTATTGGTGCAAATAATTTGTCATTATCGAACTCAACTTCAAAGCCAAGTGGTCTAAATTCACTTTGTATAAAGCTTTTAGATATGTATTTTACAACATTTAACATACCTTTTTTTAATTTATTTTTTAAATATACATATCTTGCACTTGAGGCATATCTTTCATACATATTTTCAAAAACATCATCTATACTTTTATCTATTTGGCACTTTGCTAGTTTAATAGTTTCTTCATCATTTAGTACATCTTCAAAACCCTCATCATGCTCTAATAAAAACTTTGAAAAATCTTCCAGTACCTTGTGCATTATACTTCCTAAATCTAGCACTGACATTTTATATTCTTTCTTTTCTTTTAGTTTTAAAACATAATTTGCAAAATAGTTAAATGGGCATGCTTTAAATCTTTCAAGCCTAGAAATACTAGAATACATATCTTTTCCATACAACCTATTTACTGTATTTTCTTCTAAATTATCTGCTTTTCTTGTATAGTTTAAAACGCTTGAATACTTATTGTCTTGCATAAGCATTGCATAATTTAAACGCATATCTTCATTTTCACAATTTATATCTTCGTTGTTTAAGCTTTCAGCAAATTTATCATAAACATTTTTCATGCAAAATACATCGCTTGCGTCTTCCTCGCCTGACACACTTCCCTCAATCTCTATATTTAAAACGTCTTTTATTCTCCACGCTACTGGACTTACTCTTAAATTTTCACCAGTTAATCTACTTGCAGGCATAGTGAAAGTCACGCTTTCTTCACATGAGTTTATTGCTTTATACACATTAAATAACGCCATATTATTTCTTATCTCAGTTGGCTTTTCTATTTCAAGTTCTAATGTTTCTAACTCCTCAATTTCTTTATCTGAAAATATACTTTCAGTATTAGATATAATTGGCAAACCATTTTCGTACACACCTATTACATATACAACTTTTCTAGGTATACTTCTACCACTGTCTATATTTACTATCTCTACTTGGTCAATAAATGGCGGTATGCTTTTTAGTTTTATATTCTCCAGGCCATACATGTACAATTCAACATATTCTTCTAGCTTTAGCTTATTAAATGCAATGCTAATGTTATCCATTATCTCATATACGTTTTTAATTACCTGGCTTTTTTTATTATACTCGTCTAAATCATATTCTTTAATTTGCGTTGTTTGTGCTTGGTATGCATTTAATATATCTGCAGAATGCAAAAAATCATATAAAACTTGTGCTACTTCTTTTGTATCCTTTGCAACTTCTAATTTAGCTTTTAAGTCACTTACTAAACTATACACATACTCTCTTATTTTATTTATTTTTTCTAAATCATAGACAATACTTTGAGTATTTGCCTCTGTATTATTTTTTTCAAACTTTTTTGGAAAGTTATATAGTTTTGTACCAAACTCTAAAACATAATTTTCAAAAAAGCATACATCTTGCATGTCAAACTCTGTTAAACCAGTCTTTAATAACTGAATTATATTATCCGTATTAACTCCAGTAAAGCCAGTTAGCACTTGATTTAAAATACAATTTAAAAATACAACTAAAGTGTCAGTTGTTGCCTTTTCGTCATTATTTATATACACAGGTATATCATATATGTCAAAAATTCTCTTTAGACATGTATCATACATATCCGGATTGTTATAATATATTTTAAAATCGTTATACCTATAATTTCCACTTCTTACTTTTTTTGTTATGTCTTGAGCAATATACTCTATTTCGTCATATGGATTTTTTAAAAGTCTTATTCCTACCGTACCATCAACAATATCAGTTTTAGGAGCCCCAAGTATAAACACATTACGCTTTAAATGCTCTAACATGGTACTTGCTTTTTTATCCTCTGAAAGAATTACTTCTTCTGGCTCCACCCCAATATCATCTGCTATAGCTACAAGTCTTCTATACGTATCATAAGATATGCCAAATATATCTGATAAGTCTTTGTTTTCCATGTCTAAGTCAAGCGTAATAGTTACGTTTTTACCTATAGATAATAACGTCTGAATAAACGCTAATTCTTTCTTATTAAAATTGTTGTAGTAATCAAAAAAATACTCTGTGTTATCCTCTGCAAAACGACTGTTATTTAAATTTGCAGTAAAGATATCTAACATATCTAAACTTGTCACAAATCTTTCTTTCGTCTGTAACTTTATAACTTCATATATTTCATATATTTCGTTAAATTTACGGCTTAAAAAGTCATCTCTTTTAGTTAGCTTCTCTACTTTTTCTTTTGTTAAATTTTCGGATTCAAAGACAGATATAAACTTATACAACTTGTCCGCAAAGCCTTGTGTATTTTTTACTTTACTAAACACTTTAAACTTATCTGCATTATCTATAATACACTTTTTAACTATATATTTTTTAGACATTTCTGGCAAAAATTCTTTATTCGCATATACATTCTTCATTTCTATATTTTGCTCTGCAAATCTTTTAATCGTAGTTATTCTTGTGTTTATCATTCCAAGATTCTTTGTATATTTAAAGTATTCTTCTTCTGCTACTATTCTTGCAAAATCCGGAACAAACACTATACATTTTTTGTCACACTTTTCTAACATTTTTATACTCTCATACATAAGACGTGTTTTTCCAAAATTGCTTCTTCCTATTATTAGTTTTAGTGGCATATATCTTCTACTCCTCTATAAGTTCCAATTGTTCTTCTATTTCAGCTTCTATACTTTGCCCTGCTACTTGCTCTTTATTTTTCATTTTTTCAAAGTCTGGTAATTCTTCTACTGAATTTATTCCCATGTTCCTTAAAAATTCATTTGTCACACTAAATATAGCGGGCCTACCTGGTACTTTAAGCCTTCCTACTTCTTCTACCAAACCATACTCAATAAGTTTGGATACTTGTGAGTCACTATTCGTTCCTCTAATGCTTTCAATCTCGCTTTTTGTAATTTTAGAGTTATATGCAATTATACTTAAAACTTCTAGTGCAGATGGAGATAAATTTTCTTTCTTGTTATTTTCAACGAACTTAGCTACATAGTCATAATACTTTTTGTTTGTAACAAGCTGTATTCCCCCTGCCACTTTTACCAAGCTTATTCCTGCATTTCCCTTATATTTTTCCTGAAGTGCTAACACAGCTGCTTCAGCGTCACTTTTAGGCACATCTAACGCTGCTATTATTTCTTCTATGCTTACTATTCTACCTAAAGCAAACAAAATTGCCTCTATTATATTTTTAATTTCTTCAATTTTCATACTTTATCCTTTCTCTTTTTTGAAATTATATCATGTACGATTTAAGATGTAAATTACGCTTTTAACTTTTCTGTTGAATTTTGAAAAAGATTTATCTTTGTGGAGTACAGTTTAAAACTAGTTATACACACTATATAAATACAGAAAAACCCGGAAATTTTAATTTCCAGGTTTTCACTTTTTCACCTTAGTTTGATATATGCAACAAGTTTCGTAATAGCCTCAGACGACATTTCATCAGAATACTGAACTTTAAGAAGTTCGAAATCTTTCAAAGCCAAATCCTCCCTTTTAAAAAGATTATACTCTTTTATAATCTTCTTAATTTTCTTTTGAGCAGGTAAAAGTTCAAACTCACTTTCATTCAATCCTATAATCTTGCTAAGCTCTTTTGACGAACAAGGAATTAGTTTCATATTATTTTCTCCTTATTATATAGAATACGTGGGAAATATTATAGAATAACCATTAGCTGTTTTAACACATCTAAATTCGTCCAATTCGGTTATCTCAGGGCCTTCAAAACACCTCTGTTGAGATCTAATAGTGGCCCAAGTAGATTCTGCAAGTCCTGCCAAACGATGATCCTCGATATTCATTATAAAGTACACCGGAATTTTTTTGCGTTCCGCAGCCAACAGCAGAGCAATACCTTCTTCTGTTACTAACCGACCGTAACCTGATATCACCATTCCCTGTACATCATCAGCAACAACCTCTTCAACTGTTGCTCCTGTCTCCTTATAATAATCGTAGCAAACTATATTACTACAACTAAACGTTTCGTAAATGAGTTTCTTTACCTTATTTACCGCGTTTACATCTTTGCAACAGTAAACATAACTTACCTTACTCACCTTGGGATACTTTTTCATACTTTCCTCCATTTATACCAGCATAATTAACTGGTAGTAATATTTTATCAAGAAGTATTATATCATATTATGTATACCTTTGACAAGTATTTTCCTTAAATTTATATATTTTCTTGATTTTCCCTCACTTTTTTAAATATGTAAAATTGTTGTTAAGTGTACACCACTAATTGTATTTTTCTAGCAATTATGATATAATTTGTGTCTCAAGGAGGGAATATTTATGCTATGTTCAGATTGCAAAAAAAATATGGCAGTCATATATATAAATAAATTAGAAGATATGGGAGACGGTAAAACTGGTTCACGTGAAGTTGTTGGACTTTGCATGGACTGTGCTAAAAAAAGAGGTATAGACCCTTTAAAAAATGTAACTCAAGCATTTAATAACATGTCTCCAGATGATATGAAAAATATTACAGACCAGTTATCTAATATGTTTTCAGGAGCAAACTTAGAAAATTTTTCCGGAATGTTTGGAGATATTTCTCCAGAAGATATGGAATACATGAACGAGGCTTTCGCTGGTAATGTAGAACAAAATGAAAGTACTTCAGAAACTGAAACAAAAGAAAAAGGTAAAGTTAAAAAAGAAAAGAAAAAACTAAAATATTTGGATACTTATGCAACAAACTTGACTCGTCTTGCAAGAGAAGGAAAACTAGATAAGGTTATAGGGAGAGAAAAGGAATTAGAGCGTTTAATCCAAATATTAAATAGAAGAAGTAAAAACAACCCTGCTCTAATTGGTGAGCCTGGTGTTGGTAAAACCGCCGTTATAAACGCATTAGCGCTAAAAATTGCAGCTCATGATGTGCCTCAAAAGCTAGCAAATAAAGAAGTGTATTTACTAGATATGACTGCAATGGTGGCAGGTACTCAATTTAGAGGCCAATTTGAAGCGCGTATGAAAGGCGTAATTGACGAGTGCAAAGCATATTCAAACATTATCCTTGCAATAGACGAATTACATAACATTGTAGGTGGACTTGAACACGATAACTCAATGAATGCAGGGAACATGTTAAAACCAGCTCTTGCTGACGGAAGTATACAAGTAATCGGTGCTACAACTCTTAAAGAATATAGAAAATACATTGAAAAAGATACCGCTTTAGAAAGACGTTTTCAACCAATAACAGTAGATGAGCCAAGTCCAGAAGAAACAGTAGAAATATTAAAGGGAATTAAGCATTACTATGAAGAACACCATAAAGTAGTAATTCCAGACAGCATTCTAAAAGACACTGTACGTCTTGCAGAAAAATATATCTTTGATAGATTTTTCCCAGATAAAGCAATAGACTTGCTTGACGAAGCTTGTTCTAGAGTATATCTAGATAACAAAGTTCAAGGACAAATTGAATCAATTCAAGATAAATTAAAAGAAATAGAAGAAGAAATTAAGGATACTGAAAGTGAAATTACAGATAGTGACGTTGCAAATTATGAAAAGGCTGCAACACTTAAAGCTACCGAATGTTCACTTAAGACAAAACTTGATGAACTAAATAAAAAAGTTAAGAAGAGTGTTGTTACTTTCGATAACTTAGCAAAAGTAGTTGAGTTATGGACAAAAATACCAGTATCCAGACTTACAACAGCTGAAAGCGATAAGTTACTTGGACTAGAAACTGAGTTAAACAAGAGAATAATTGGTCAAACAGAAGCTGTAAAAAGTCTTTCACAAGCTATACTTCGTAAAAGGAGTAACATTACAACTTCTATTCGTCCTCCTTCATTTATATTTGTAGGACCTACTGGTGTTGGTAAAACAGCTCTTGTAAAAGCATTAGCTTATGAATTATTCGATAGAGAAGACGCGGTAATTCGTTTAGACATGTCTGAGTACATGGAGTCACACAGTGTATCTAAACTAATTGGAGCTCCTCCAGGATATGTTGGGTTTGACGACGCTGGATATTTAACAGAAAAAGTTAGACGTAATCCATACAGCATATTACTTTTAGACGAAATAGAAAAAGCTCATCCTAGCGTATATAACGTTTTGCTTCAGATACTTGAGGACGGACGCCTTACAGATTCTCAAGGTAAAACCGTGTCATTTAAAAATACTATTGTAATAATGACTTCAAACTTAGGAACTAATTACAAAAGTGATGGATTTGGATTTGCAAGTGAAGAATCAAACAAAGAAAATGCAAGTATGAAAGTAGAAGCAGCTTTAAAAGACTACTTCTCACCAGAATTTTTAAATAGAATTGATGATACTATTGTGTTTAATAAACTAAGCAAAACAAATGCAATGGATATAACTAGACTACTTCTTAACGAATATATTACAGAAGTTGAGAATAAAAAGATTTATTTGAAATACACAGAAGCATTAGTAGAACACATTACAAATATAGGATTTAGCGATAAGTTTGGTGCAAGACCACTTCGTCGTGCTATACAAAAGAATGTTGAAGATTTAATTGCATACAAATACATAAAAGGAGAACTTAAAGAAAATACAAATTACATCTTAGACGTGCTAGATAAAGCGGTTACTATAACAGCTGTTCCTGGCGAACTTGTGGCTAAGAAGAAAAAAGAAAAGAGTAATATATAACAAAAATCGACAAAAACGCAGAGCATACACTCCGCGTTTTTATTATAAATTTATTATTAACTTTTCAACGAAATTTATAGTTATGTTTACTTATTCTTATAAGTCCAAGCTATCTTTATTTAATAAAAATTCTTGAACACCTATTATAAGAATTCCATCCTCATTTCTCCACAGTTTAATATTATCTTTTACTACAATAATCTTTTTAAAGCTATCGCCAATATTATTTAATGATTTACATTCTTGCTCTGTCTTTTCTTTAGTATCTAAACCAAGTGCCACTTGCACATAATATCTTTTACTGCCTTGATTACAAACAAAATCAACTTCTAATTGCTTTCTTTGTGTCTTTTCTCTTATTTCTACTACTCCAACATCAACATTGTATCCCCTCACTAGCAATTCGTTATATATTACATTTTCCATCAAATGATTTTCTTCCTGTTGTCTAAAATTTAATCTTGCATTTCTCAAACCAATATCTGTAAAATAGTATTTTTGCGGAGTTTGAATATATTTTTTGCCCCTTACATCATATCTGCTCGACTTATTTACAATAAATGAATCTTCAATATTTCTGATATATGAGTTAACGGTATTTAAAGATATTTCTTTTTCCCCATTACTCCTAAATGTATCATAAATCTTCTGTGGGTTTGTAAGCGACCCAACTGCAGAAGCTAACATATTGATTACTGAATCTATTACATCTATTCTCTGAATATTATTTCTTTCAATAATATCCCTAATATATGTTTTTTCAAATTCATCTTTTAAGTATTGTGATTTTTCTTCATCGCTTTTTTGGGATAAAATCAGTGGCAAACCACCATATGTAATATATTCATTCCAAGCTTCGTACTTATCGCCTTCAAACGCACTTACAAATTCTGCAAATGTAAGTGGAAAAACTCGTACTTGATCTCCTCTACCTCTAAACTCAGTTATAATATCGGATGATAAAAATTTAGAATTACTACCTGTAACATAAACATCTATATTTCTTTCATATAACAACCCGTTTAAGACAAATTCAAAACCACTAACTAATTGAATTTCATCTAAAATAACATAATACATTTCTTTATCTTTTATATTAGAGAAAATATATTCGTTTAGCAACTTAGCATCGTGATACTTTCTATTTTCTTCTCTGTCCAAAGCTAATTTAATGATGTGATCTTCTTTCACACCTGTTTCTTTTAAATGATTTACAAACAATTCATTCAACAAATACGATTTCCCACAACGCCTAATTCCAGTAACTATTTTTATTAAACCGTTTCCCTTTTTGTTTATAAGCTTATTTAAATATATATCTCTTTTTATAACTTTTTCATTCATACTTTACCTCCGCTGAAGATTTTTGCCTAAAATGGCACTTTTCTTCAATGAAATTATACTACTAAGTATTATATAAATCAATATCTCATTGAAGATTTTTGCCCAAAATGGCAAAAATCTTCAATAGTAATATAATATGCTAAATTTTAATAATTATACATATCACTACATAAACATATTTTTAACTCCTCGTTTTAAAGATATTTAAATTAAATTGCTCTTTTTCTTAAACGTCATACCAAGTGTAAAAAGTAGCAAAACGCAGAGCATACGCTCCGCGTTTCATTTACTTAGTACTTCTATTACTATAATATATTCTTTAACACTATTGTCTTTAATCTAGACATTTCTTGAAGTGTAGTTGCTACACCTTCATTACCAATTCCAGAATGTTTCCAGCCACCAAATGGCATTTCGAAAGAACGATAGAAACTTGCTCCGTTTACTACTGCTCCACCACATTCTAGTTTGTCTGCAATTTTCATTCCTAAAGAATAGTCACGAGTTATAACTGAACCACAAAGTCCATATGAAGACTGATTAGCAATTTCTATTGCTTCTTCTACTGTATCAAAGCCAATAACTGAAATTACTGGTCCGAATATTTCCATATCTTTTGCAACTTCCATATCTCTTGTTACATTATCTAGCACTGTTGGCATATAGTATGCATTGTCTCTTTTACCACCACATACTAAAGTCGCACCAGCTGCCACTGTTTGATTTACTTGTTCTTCAATTCTTTTTGCAGCATTTACATTTATCATTGGTCCCATTTCAGTAGTATCTTTCATAGGGTCTCCTACTTTAATGCTTTCAGCTAACTCTTTTGCTCTTTGTACAAATTCCGCTCTTCTTGAGTTGTGTACCAAAAATCTCTTACTTGCACAACATACTTGTCCGCCGTTATATAGTCTTCCCCATTTAACTTCTTTCATTGCTAAGTCTATATCTCCATCTTCAAGGAAGATAAACGCGTCATTTCCGCCTAACTCAAGCATTACGTGTGTTAAGTTTTGTGAAGCTGTTCCCATTGTTTGGATACCTGCAGCAGTTCCACCTGTAAGAGATACTAAATGTACTCCTTTGTGTCTTGCTAGTGCTTGTCCAGCTTTTGGACCATCTCCAGTTAACACTTGTATACAACCTGCTGGAACACCAGCGTTAATCATAAGTTCTACGTATACAGTAAGTGTAAGTGGGTTATAGTTTGATGGTTTTATTATTATGCTATTTCCCATAAGTAGTGCTGGTGGCACTTTTTGACAAAACAAGTCACTTGGGAAGTTAAATGGTATAATTGCTGCAATAACTCCTACTGGATACCTTTTTGTTATCTGCATAGTAGTTTCTTGACCAGCTTCTGTTCCTGCTGGTATACTTTCTCCATACAAATGCTTTGCTCTTTCTGCAAATGCTCTAACACCAACTTTTACATTGGCAATTTCTCCTCTTGCTTCTGTTATTGGTTTACCTGTTTCATTAGATAACAGTCTTGCAAGTCTTTCTTTGTCTTTTTCTACTAATTCAACGAATTTATATAATATTTCCGCCCTTTCGTGTATAGGCACTTTTTCCCATTTCTTTTGCTCAATTATGGCTACTTTTACAGCTTCGTCTACGTCTTCATCTGTAACGTTTGGCACTGTGTCTATAAGTTCACCTGTTGCTGGGTTTACAACTTCTATTTTTGCTCCGTCACGTGCTTCTTTCCATTCATATCCTATTAAATTTTTCATAGCTTACACCTACCTCGTATAATATGTATATAAGGTTTATTAATTTTAGAAAATTTTATATACATAT